>CANFZJ010000345.1 GCA_947451445.1 Comamonadaceae bacterium | reverse complement strand
GGACGCGACGTGAGTGAGCATGTGGCCGACACCGCGCACCTGAGCCTGGCCCCTGAAATCGTCAACCGCAAAGCCTCGGTCAAAGCGGGCAAGCGCGACACTGTGGCCAGCATTGCCAAAAAATACGGGGTCAGCGCCAGCAATGTGGCGGACTGGAACGATGTCAAAGCCAGCGCGGCCTTCAAAGCCGGTCAGCAAGTAGTCTTGTACCTGCCGGTACGCCTGACGCCGCCGCGCCAAACAGGCAAAACGCCCGCCAGCAAAACATCCCGTACCAACGACAAAAAAGAAACGGTCAGCAAATCTGCCCATGCGCCGAAGGTGGTGAAGGCGGCGCGCAAGCGTTAATCCACCCCAATCCCCCGTATAGCACCTTATTCATGCCTTGAAGCGCTCCTTGGCACGGCGGGCAAATTCATTGGTGTAAGTTTGGGCCAGGTTAATCTTGGCGGCCCGCATTGCGGGGTCACAACTGGCCAGGGCTTTGAGTGCCGTTTTGGGGCCCTCCTCTGGCAACAATCCATCGGTTGAAATGGCCTCCCTTGCCTTATTGAAGGCCGCCAGATAGAGCGCGCGGTCACCCAGAAAATAGCTCTCCGGCACGATCTTGATGATGTCGCTGGGGCCTGCGGTTTGCAGCCATTTCAGGCCATGGACCATGGCATTCGACAGCGCTTGCACCGTGTTTGGGTTCTTGCGGATGAATTCCAGCGGCGCAGACAGGCAGGCCGCTGGCATGGCCGCGCCAAATACCGCCAAGGCACCTTTGAGCGAACGGGTGTCCGCTGCTATTTTGACCTCGCTTTTTTGCTCCAGCATGCCCATCACCGGGTCGGTGCTGCTAAGCGCATCCACCCAACCCGAGCGTAATGCCGACAAAGCGCCCATGCCCGCGCCTACCGCCACAAAATGCACCTCTGCAGCCTGCACGCCAGCCTGCTGCAACACCATTTGGGCCACCGTTTGGCTGGGGCCGCCCAAGCCGACAACGCCTATTTTTTTACCCCGTAGATCGGCTAGTGATTGGTAGTCGGGCATGTTGCGGGTGGAAATACCCAGCGCGATCTGGGGTGTGCGGCCTTGTTGCACAAACGACTGGTGAAACTGGTTTTTGGATTGCAAATAGAGCGTTTGCTCAAACGCACCCGCAAATACATCAGAGGCAACACCAGGCACGGCCAGCGGCGACCGTGCACCGCCCACCGTATCGCTGATCTCCAGCTCCAGCCCCTCGGCCTTAAAGTAGCCCAGCTGGTCGGCCACCGTCAGCGGCAAGTGGCACAGCACTGCCTCACCGTCCACCAGCAAGCTAACTCTGGTCTTCTCCAGCTTGCCTTGGGCACGCAAAGAATGCGGTGCCACTCCCGCCAGAGCAAGAACACTGGCAAGCACAAACGAGCGGCGGTGAAAAGCGGGGACTTGCATGCTCGTGCAGCTTAGAGTGCAACAGCATGTTACGCATCGGGAACATCCCCGTGCGGGTTTGTCCGTAACGCATTTGGGTAAGGGAGAACTCGGGGTTATCGCCGATCCACGAACGCATGGGCAATAGTGCCCAAGTCCACGTATTCCAGTTCGCTACCCACTGGCACGCCACGCGCCAACCGAGTCACCTGCAGGCCACGCGCTTTGAGTGCCACGCTGATCACATGCGCCGTGGCCTCGCCTTCGGCGGTGAAATTGGTGGCCAAAATTACCTCCTGCACCACACCATTGCTGGCGCGGTCCAGCAGCTTTTGCAAGCCAATATCTTTAGGCCCAACCCCGTCCAGTGGGCTGATCTTGCCCATCAGCACAAAATACAGGCCTTTGTAGGCCGCAGTACGCTCCACCGCAGACTGGTCGGCAGGGTTTTCCAGCACGCAGAGTTTGCTGGCGTCGCGCTGCTCGTCCAGGCAGGTGTCGCACACCGGCGCTTCGGTAAAGGTGTGGCATCGCTCGCAATGGCGGACGTTGCCGACGGCCTGCGCCAAGGCCGTTGAGAGCATTTGCGCGCCTTCACGGTCGTTTTGCAGCAGGTGAAAAGCCATGCGCGAGGCTGACTTGACACCCACGCCCGGCAAGCGGCGCAGGCCCTGGATCAGGGCACTTAATGAACTCGAATCAGCCATCAGCACATTTCAGTTCGTGAAGCACGTCGGCAAACGAGCCTTCCAGGACGCCGCGGAACCGGCTTTGCCAGGCCGCCAGTGTCACCCCCTGCAAGGGGGTTGGCGTAGCGACACGCAGTGCGCAAAGACTGGGGGTGTTCCACAAGCTAGAAGGGGAACTTCATGCCGCCCGGCAAGCCTGGCATGCCTTTTGTGAGCTTGCCCATTTTTTCTTCGCTGGTTTCAGCGGCCTTGCGTACGGCGTCGTTGAAGGCAGCGGCTACCAGGTCTTCCAGCATGTCTTTGTCGTCGGCCAGCAAGCTGGGGTCGATGGTGATACGTTTCACGTCATGTTTACAGGTCATCAGCACTTTGACCAGGCCTGCGCCGGACTCACCGGTCACCTCGATAAAAGCCAGTTCATCCTGGGCTTTTTTCATGTTGTCTTGCATGCTCTGGGCTTGTTTCATCAAACCGGCGAGTTGTCCTTTGTTGAACATGTTTTTTCCTAAAAATTAAAAAATTAAAGAGACTTCAACGAGCCCGGCACCATTTTTGCGCCGTAGTCCCGTACCAAAGATTGCACCAGCGGGTCAGCCATCACGATTTCTTCTGCAATGCGTTGTCGTTCATTGGCCGCAGCAGCATTACGCCGCGCCGGGCTGTCGGCCACCGGTCCCACCTCCACGTCTAGCGTGGCGTTGGGCGTTACGGTATCCAGCGCCGTCCGCAAACGGTCCCGGCTGACGGGCTGGTTCAAAGACTCGCGCTCCACCCGCAGCATCCAGTGGCTGCCATCTTGGGCCACCAGTTGGGACTGCAAGGCCAGTTCGCGCACCAAGCCGCCCACGGCCTCGGCTGCTACCAGCTGCTGCACCGTGGCGTGCCAAAAATCACCCTCGCTGCTGTGCACAAGTGGCGCCACCGTTGGCGGCACAGGGCGGGGCTGCAAACGTTCGCTGGGTTCGGCCTGGACGCGTACCGGCAGGACCTGGATGGGCGGGGCAGCAACAGGAGGGGCTACAACAGGGGCAGAAGTGGGGGCCGCGACCGGTATAGCAGGCGGTGGCGTAGGCGCTGGTGGCTTGGCAAACGGTGCGGATACCGCGACCGGCGCACGGGCCACAGGATCAATCAGAGTTTTTTT
The DNA here is from genome assembly GCA_947451445.1 of Comamonadaceae bacterium. Lineage (GTDB taxonomy): Bacteria > Pseudomonadota > Gammaproteobacteria > Burkholderiales > Burkholderiaceae_C > Rhodoferax_B. The sequence continues at coordinate 652 of CANFZJ010000345.1, read as the reverse complement.
TTCAGCCGAGGCACGTACCGCACTGCCCGGTTTGAACGCCAGCAGGCGCAGCAGCACCATGGTCAGAGCGGCGTAGTCGTCCGGGGCCAGGCCCAGCTCGGCACGGCCATGCAAGCACAGGCTGTACAGCAACTGGGTTTCATCGGCAGGCATGGTATTGGCCAGGCGGGCGGTATCGGCTGCATCAGGATCACTGTCATCCGCCGCCGGAGCCATGTCCGGCACGGCCTGCAGCACGGCCATACGCTGTAGCACGGTGGCCATTTCTTCCAAGGTGGAGGCAGCGCTCAGACCGTTCAGGCGCAGGGCTTCGGTGGTTTCAACCACCGTTTTACCGTCGCCCTGGGCCAACGCGTCGATCAGGCGGAATACGTAACTGCGGTCCACACTGCCCAGCATCTGGCGCACGGTGGCTTCTTGCAACTGGCCGCTGCCAAAGGCGATGGCCTGGTCGGTTAGCGACAGCGCGTCGCGCATGGAGCCGCGTGCGGCGCGGGCCAGCAGGCGCAGGGCCGGGGTTTCGGCCTGCACGCCTTCGGTATGCAGCACCTGGGTCAAATGCGACAGCACAGTTTCGGGGGCCATCGGCCGCAGGTTGAACTGCAAACAGCGCGATAGCACGGTGACCGGCACTTTTTGTGGGTCGGTGGTG
>CANFZJ010000344.1 GCA_947451445.1 Comamonadaceae bacterium | reverse complement strand
TACGTGCGCGACAACCGCATCAACATGATCTACGAGGGCACCAACACCATCCAGAGCCTGGACCTGCTGGGCCGCAAGGTGCTGGGCAACAACGGCGCCACGCTGAAGAAGTTTGGCCGCCTGGTGGCCGCGCTGGTCGAAGAAGAAGGCGTGAACGAGAAGATGGGCGAGTTCATCACCCCCATCGCCATCCTGGGGGACCAGGTCACCAAGCTGACTACCGAGCTGGGCTTCAAGGGCTTCCAGAACGCCGACGAAGTGGGCGCTGCCGCCGTGGACTACCTGCGCGTGGCCGGGCACCTGGTGTTCGGCTACTTCTGGGCCCGTATGGCGCAGGTGGCGCTGCGTGAAATCGCTGCGGGTAACACCGACCAGTTCTATCTGGCCAAGCTGCAAACCGCCCGCTTCTATTTCGGCAAGCTGTTCCCCGAGACCGCTACGCTGATGCGCACCGCCCGGTCGGGCAGCAAAGTCTTGATGGACACCGACGCTGCTTTAGCCTGAATCCCTTCACCCCGGAGACACCATGAAAAAAATAATAGCACTCGCCGCAGGTCTGGTATGCGCTAGCGCCGTATTTTCCCAAATGACCCCCGAGGGTCTGTGGCGCAATGTGGACGACAAGACCGGCCAGCCCAAGGCGGAAATCCGCATCACGGCCAACAGTGCAGGCGTGCTCACCGGGGTGGTGGAAAAAGCCTTGACCGCCAGCCCCGAGCCGCTGTGCACCGCGTGCAGCGACGACCGCAAGGACAAGCCCAAGGTCGGCATGGAAATCATCCGGGGCGCGAAGAAGGCCGAAGGCAAAGACCTGTGGGACGGGGGCAAGATCCTCGACCCCGAAAACGGCAAAAACTACACCCTGGCGCTGGAGCCCGAAGACGGCGGCAAGAAGCTCAAAGTACGCGGCTACATCGGCCCCTTCTTCCGCACGCAAACCTGGCAACGCATTCAGTGAACAAGCTCACCTCCAGTCTGCGCTGCGCTTCGCCAACCCCCTTGCAGGGGGCGATACCAGTGGCCCGGCAAAGCCGGTTCCACGGTATCTCTGGCGACGGGGCGTTCTGGCTGCGCGGTGTGTTGGGTATTTATTCAGTTTGAAAGAAAGAAATGTCCAAATTCCCGATCAAGAAAGTCGCCGTGCTCGGCGCAGGCGTGATGGGCGCGCAGATTGCTGCGCACCTGGTCAACGTCAAAGTGCAGGTTGTGCTGTTCGACCTGAAAGCCAAAGAGGGCCCCGCCAACGGCATCATCAGCCGCGCGGTGGACAACCTGAAGAAGCTCAAGCCAGCACCCCTGGGCGTGGCCGAAGACGCCGCGCTCATCCAGCAAGCCAACTACGACGACCATCTGGACCAGCTCAAAGACTGCGACCTCATCATCGAGGCCATCGCCGAGCGCATGGACTGGAAGCTCGACCTGTACAAAAAGATAGCGCCGTTTGTGGCCCCGCATGCGCTGGTGGCCTCCAACACCTCTGGCCTGTCGATCACCAAACTCAGCGAAGCGTTGCCCGAAGAGATCAAGCCGCGCTTTTGCGGCATCCACTTCTTCAACCCACCGCGCTACATGTACCTGGTGGAGCTGATCAACACGCCCACCACCCAGCCCGAAGCGCTGGACCAGCTGGAAGCCTTTGTCACCACCAGCCTGGGCAAGGGCGTGGTGCGCGCCAAAGACACGCCCAACTTCATCGCCAACCGCGTCGGCATTGCGGGCATGCTGTCCACCATGGCCGAGGCCGAAAAGTTTGGCCTGACTTTTGATGTGGTCGATGATCTGACCGGCAAGCGCCTGGGCCGCGCCAGCTCGGGCACCTTCCGCACCGCCGACGTGGTGGGCCTGGACACGATGGCCCACGTAGTCAAAACGCTGCAAGACAACCTCAGTTTGGCAAGCGATCCGTTCTATGGCAGCTACGGCACGCCGCCCGTGCTGGCCAAGTTGATTGGTCTGGGGAACCTGGGCCAAAAGGCCAAAGCCGGTTTCTTCAAGAAAGTCGGCCGTGACATCCAGCGGTTTGACGCAGCCAGCGACAGCTATGTCCAGGGCGGCGAAAAAGCCGACGAGGTCTATGGCCGCATGCTCAAAAAGCCTGCCGGTGAACGCCTGGCTCTGCTGCGCAACAGCGAAGGCCCGCAAGGCCAGTTTCTGTGGGCGATTTTGCGCAACAGCTTCCACTACGCCGCCGTGCATTTGGCCACCATTGCCGACACCGCCCGCGACGTAGACCTGGCCATGCGCTGGGGCTTTGGCATGCAGCAAGGCCCGTTCGAGCTGTGGCAAGAGGCTGGCTGGTTGACGGTCGCCAACTGGATCCAAGAAGACATCGCCGCTGGCAAGGCCCAGTGCGATGCACCGCTGCCCGACTGGGTGTTCAACGGCCCGGTGGCCGACGCCGGTGGCGTGCACACCGCAGAAGGTTCGTGGAACCCGGTTGCTGCGAAATTTGTAGCGCGTTACGCCCTACCTGTCTACGCCAGACAGCTATTCCCTGAGAAAATCTCCGGCCACACCCAAGGCCTGGGCCTGGGCGGCGGTTTTGAGACTGCAGGCAAGACCCTGCATGAAGATAAGGCCATCCGCCTGTGGACGCTCGACGACCAAATCATCATCGCCAGCATCAAAACCAAGATGCACGCCATCAGCCCCGAAGTCTCCGAAGGCCTGGCGCGCGCGGTGGACATGGCCGAGAAGGACTTTGCTGCCGTGGTCATCTGGTCCGGCGACGAGCCGTTCAGCGCCGGGGCCGACCTGCAGGCCATGTTGCCCGGCTTCATGATGGGCGGCGCGGGGGCCATCAACAAGATGGAAAAAGCGCTGCAGCAAGTGATGCTGAAAATCCGCTACGCCAACGTGCCGGTCGTCTCCGCCGTGCGCGGCTTGGCGCTGGGCGGCGGCTGCGAACTGGCAGTGCACTCGGCCCGCCGCGTGGTGGCGATGGAGAGCTATATCGGCCTGGTCGAAGTCGGTGTGGGCTTGGTGCCTGGCGCGGGCGGCCTGACCTACATCGCCCGCCGTGCCGCCGAGAACGCGGCCCTGTCGGTCCACAAAGACCTGCTGCCCTTCCTGACCGAAGGCTTCACCGCCGCCGCCATGGCCAAGGTGGGCACCAGCGCGCTGGAAAGCCGCAAGCTGGGCTACCTGCTAGACAGCGACGTGATCGTGCCGAACAAGGACGAGCTGCTGTTCGTCGCCTTGAACGAGGCCAAGGCCATGGCGGCCAGTGGCTACCGCGCACCGCACAAGCGCCAGTTTCTGGTCGCAGGCCGCAATGGCAAAGCCACCATCCAGGGCCAGCTGGTGAATATGCGCGACGGCGGCTTCATCAGCCAGCACGACTTCCACATCGCCAGCCTGATCGCCGGCGTGGTGACCGGCGGTGACGTGGACAACGGCACCCTGGTGACCGAGGAATACCTGATGAGCCTGGAGCGCAAAGCCTTCTGCAGCCTGCTGGAGAACGCCAAGACGCAGGAGCGGATCATGGGCATGCTGAGTACGGGTAAGCCCGTGCGTAACTAAGGAACGACTATGAGCAAACAAATCCAAGACGCCTACATCGTCGCCGCCACCCGCACGCCCATCGGCCGTTCGCACAAGGGTTATCTGCGCAACACCCGGCCCGACGAGCTGCTGGCCACCACCTTGCGCGCCGCGCTGGCCCAGGTGCCCGGCCTCGACCCGGCCACCATCGAAGACGTGATCTGCGGCTGCGCCATCCCCGAGGCGCAACAGGGCCTGAACATCGCCCGCATTGGCGCGGTGCTGGCCGGGCTGCCGAATTCTGTGGGCGGCATCACCGTCAACCGCTTCTGCGCCTCGGGCATCAGCGCGGTGCAGATGGCCGCCGACCGCATCCGCGTGGGCGAGGCCGACGTGATGTTTGCCGCC
>CANFZJ010000343.1 GCA_947451445.1 Comamonadaceae bacterium | reverse complement strand
TCACCCATCCGCCGCACCATTTCTTTGCAAAAAATCAACCAATACCGCTGCACTGTGAGTCTCGGCTTTTCATACCCGATAATTTAAGAGAAATCGGCCTCTAGCGCATACACACCCTGCGCTAGAAGCTACAAACTCAATAGCGCCCCCAGATAAATGCGGTCAGCAGGTTCTCCATATATTCCTGCCGTTCCGACACCGGCCGGGGGGCCACCCCAGCGGCCAGCACCTGCGCCGCCTGGCCGTCGGGAATCATCTTCTCAGCGTTCAGCAGCGTGCGGGCGGTGGCGTGCAAGCCGCCGATGTGGCCGTAGAACATGTCTTGCGGGCCGATCGACTGGCGGCCCAGCAGCCCCGATCAGGGTGCAAACACGTTCGCCGTCAGCTCTTGGTGTTGAGCTCAACCATCAGTTCGCCCGCTTGCGGATGGTCGTAGTCGGGCAACTGGATGCGGAAGTTGCCTTGCACGGCGTCTGCGCCTTTCAACCACTGGCGTTTGTCGTAGCTGATCCAGTTTTTGTACAGATAGATGTCGCGCTTGAGCCGTACCGCCAGGGTCTTGCTGTCGGTCTGGTCAAACAGGTTGCCCTGTACCTTGGCTACGGCGGTCACCGCTTCGTTGGCGGGCAGGTAGACGACGTAATCGCCCTGCGCCGGTTTGGCCTGGCCGAGCCGGATCACCGGCAGCGCGGCCAGTTCGGCATCGCTGGGCAAGCTGGCGAATTGGTGCGGCATGGCGCTGCAGGCGGCAAGGCTGGCGGCGAATACGACGGGCAGGGCTGCGCGGCCCCAGCGTTGTGGGCTGAATTTCATAAACATGGAATGTCCTTTTACGGAGTGGAAAAGTGCCTCACGCGGGGTGAGGCCGGAGCAAGCCGTCGCGTTGATCAGTCGCCACGGTTTGGGTCAGGTTGAACAGTTTTTGCAGGTGTTCCAGGTAGATGGCAAAGGCAGCACGCCCGGCCGCCGTCAGCGCATAGGTGGTCTGCACGCGTGGCCCGCCCTCGCGGCGCTCCTGGGCCAGGTAGTCGGCGGCCAGCAGCTTCTTGAGGTGAGCGTCCAGGTTGCCGTCGGTGCACTGCAGCACGCGTTTGAGTTCGCTGAAAGTGGCTTCACCCCGGCCCACCAGGTAGGCCGCGATCTGGGTGCGCAGCGGCTGGTGCAGCAGCGGGTCCAGCGTGCCGGCGTATTCGCTGGTGTCGTCGTTGGGCGCAGTATCGGATGCGGTCATTGCGGCAGGCCTCCCAGCTCTACCTGGGCCTGGCTGTGGATGTGCAGGCCGCTGGCCTGTCCCAGGTCGGGAATAAAGTCCAGGCGGGTGATACGCAGCCATTGGTCCTGGTTCTGCCAGTCTTCGCCGGCACGCCGCGCATAGTGGCTGAACTTGCCGTCGATCAGCAGCAGGTCCAGGTCTTGCGCCATGGTGTAGGCCAGCGCAGACGCTTCTCCGCTGTTCCGCAGGACGTTACCCTGGATGTCCAGCTGCAAGCTGATTGGTGTGCCGGCCGCCACATGCAGCGCCAGGTAGTGCGGCCAGGAGGCTCCTGGCTGCTGTAAGCGCCGCTGTACCTCCTGCTGCGACCACGCCGGGATATCGCTGGGAATGTTCGCCCGCATGCTCCATTGCACAGCCAGCAAAGCGGGCAGCACGCTGGCCGCCAGCACGATGGCCACGCAGGCAAACAAGCGCCCGGTGTGCGGCCGCGGCACCACACGCCAGTGCAGCAGCGCGCCCAGCAAGGGCATGCCCAGCCCGGCGGTGCTGATGACCAGAGGCCGGTGCCACCCCGACGGCAAGTTGCTGGCCAGCACCAGGATCGCCAGCAGGAAAATACCCGCCCCGGCCCATTCCACCAGCTCGTGGGCAAACAGGCCGTGCAAAAACAGGCCCAGGCCGACCAGCGCCAGCCACACCATGTACACCTGGTACGCGCCGCCAAACACAATGGTGCTGCCGGTGTACACCACACCGGTGGCCAGCAGCAGCCACCACACCTTGCTGACCTGGGTTTGCACGAACGGCAGGGTTTCATCGGCCTGCCGGGCCGCGCTCTGGTTGGCGCACCAGTCCAGGGCGGCTGTGGCCGCCAGGCCCCCACCCAGCCAAAGCATGGCCACGCCCGCTTGCAAGGCCGCCTGCCCGTCCAGGCCCAGCGCCCGTAGCAGCGGGTCCGTGGTCAGCGCCAGCAGTGCAAACGCCAAACCCCAGCGCACCAGCGAACCCGGGCGGAACTGGATAGGCCGGTGCCCGGCCACCAGCAGGCTTTGCAGCACATGTAGTTGCGGGGGTGATAGCGGTGGTAATGCAGACATGTGGGGCGCCTTTTGCTTACTCTGTAATTCAGAGTTTGAAAAAGTATAACTCTGCAATCCAGAGTTTCAAGCCCCTCATCGTGGATATTCCGCCAGTTTCAAGCCAAACAGGCTGCTGGCGCTTATAGAACAAGCGCCAGCAGCTACTATTTGAATAGCACCCCTCAAATAAACGCGTTCAGCAGGTTCTCCATGTATTCCTGCCAACCCGACACCGAGCGTGGATCGGAGCCTTGTGTCGATGCTGCCGAAGATTCCCAGGTTATGGCGGTAGCGATTACTTGCGCGAAGCTGTGGCCGGCCAAGACGTCGGGCGCAGCGGTGATCCTTACTTCGTCCCCCGATGAAGAGCTGGAGCGAGCGGACCTGGTTGTGGAGACGGCGGGCGAGGCCACCATCGCCCGCTCGCTCGCTGAATGCCACCGGCATGGGCGGCACGGTGTTCACGGTGGGCATCCTCACCGGCACCACCGCGTCGATTGATCTACTGCCCGTCATCGTCAAGGGCTTGCGCATCGTCGACAACAGCACCGGCTCGGTGGCCGACCTGGCCGAAGCTACCCGCGCGATTGCCGCCCACCGCATCGTGCCTGTGATCGACCGGGTCTTCGGTATCGCTGACACCAGTGCTGACTATGCGGAACCCAGCGCCGGCGGGCGGCATTTCGGCAAGCCGGCTATCGTACATTGAGGCAGGGCAGACCGTTATCCACGTCTAACAATGCCACGAAGCAGCCTCAGCCGGGTCGTCGGTGTTACCTCCTGACGTTGCCACCCAGTAGGCAAGCTCATGCAGGCTCCGGCGTAGGCAACATATGCACCAAAAGCTATATTTACGATAGCGAACAACGTGGTACCCGATGAGTCAGGCATTGGGAGTAGGCCGTCTGCACCGAAGTCCTACTTTGTCGTCCTACGACGCCACTACGCTGAAATTTCCGCGCGCTCTTCCAGCAACCAAATGGACGGTGGCGCCGTACCGCTTAAGGAGTCAAATTACCATCTGGCTGCATTCTTGTCGCTTACCATGACGGCTAACACCTTAAGCATTCAGAACCATACGACGCAATAAGTAGAACAATGATCGATTACAACCAAATCCTTAAACCTGATCGTTTGCGTACCTCCACACGCACCGGACGCACTATCCTCACTGAATCAGAAAGTGACCGCGGTCGAGTTCTCTTTTGCCCGGCGTTCAGACGCCTGCAACAAAAGGCTCAGGTGTTTTCAATGGAGCCAAACGCTGCCGTCCGCAGTCGTCTCACACACTCGTTCGAGGTATCGCAAATCGGAAGGTTTTTAGTCGACGAAATATGTCAACGATTGGAAGAAAAGGATGCGAATCGATTGAGCATCGCCCAGCTAGGCTCAATGGTGAACTTCGTCGAAACCGCTTGCTTGATGCACGACATTGGCAATCCGCCGTTTGGGCACTTCGGTGAAGCAGCTATACAAGAATGGTTCAAGAAAAATGGCCCTCAGTGTTTAAAGGCGGCGACAGGAAATGGCGAAGGTGCCGACTTACCAACAACACTTTCGAAGAGCTTGGAAGATCGTGCTCTTGCAGACTTTCGTGATTTTGATGG
>CANFZJ010000342.1 GCA_947451445.1 Comamonadaceae bacterium | reverse complement strand
CGGGCAGATAACTCTCCCCTGCGGCGTAGGCTCCAGGCTCGTCGTGGGCGTAACGGTATTCCCGGCCGTGGCCCAGTTCTTTCATCAACTTGGTCGGCGCATTGCGCAGATGGACCGGCACTTCGCGCGACTTGTCCTTTTTGATGAAGGCCTTAGCCTGGTTGTAGGCCATATAGCCTGCATTGCTCTTGGGCGCGATGGCCAGGTAAGTGACCGCCTGCGCCAGGGCCAGCTCGCCCTCGGGCGAGCCCAGGCGCTCATAAGTGAGCGCGGCGTCATTGGCGATCTGCATGGCGCGGGGGTCGGCCAGGCCGATGTCTTCCCAGGCCATGCGGACGATGCGCCGGGACAGGTATTTGGCATCGGCCCCGCCGTCCAGCATGCGGCACAGCCAATACAGCGCGGCATCGGGGTGCGAGCCCCGCACCGATTTGTGCAGCGCCGAGATCTGGTCGTAAAAGCTGTCACCGCCTTTGTCAAAGCGCCGGGCATTCAGGGTCAGGGCGTTTTGCAGGAACTCGGCATCGACGGTCTGCTGGCCGGATGCCTGCGCGGCAGCGTCGGTTTGCTCCAGCAAATTTAACAGTCGGCGTGCATCCCCGTCGGCATAGCCCACCAGGGTGCTGACCGCTGCCGCATCCAGTTGCAGGTGCGGCAGCACACGGGCCTGGGCGCGCTGCACCAACAGCGTCAGTTCATCGTCCGTCAGGGCCTGCAGCACGTACACCTGCGCCCGGGACAGCAAGGCTGAATTCACCTCGAACGAGGGGTTCTCGGTCGTCGCCCCAATGAAGATCACCAGGCCCGACTCCACAAAAGGCAGCAGGCCGTCTTGCTGGCTTTTGTTGAAGCGGTGAATTTCATCGACGAAAAGGATGGTCTTTTTGTGCAGCGCCAGGTTGTGCTCGGCCTGCTCCATGGACGCACGGATCTCCTTGACGCCCGAGAACACCGCCGACAGTGCAATGAACTCGTAGCCAAAAGCACGGGCCGTCAACCGCGCCAAGGTCGTCTTGCCCACGCCAGGCGGCCCCCAAAGGATCATGGAATGGGGTTTGCCAGATTCAAACGCCAAGCGCAACGGCTTGCCTGCACCAATCAGGTGCGACTGCCCCACCACCTCGTCCAGGCTGGCCGGTCGCAGCGCTTCGGCCAGCGGCGCGATCGGCTTGGTGGCGAATAAATCATCCATAGTGGTCATAGGTCCTGGTGGGTTCGGTACCGAGTCTACAAAACCCGGCTGCGCTGCCGGGGTTATCCTCCAGCATTTTTCTACCGCCATTGCCAACGCTCCGATGATCTACGCCCCCGTGCCCATTCACCGCATCGAAATCGGCAAACCCCTGCCTGTCCACATTTGGGACGCCAAAGGCAAGCTGTTGCTGCGCAAAGGCCAGGCCATCATCTCGGAGCAGCACCGCGAGCACCTCAACGCCCACGGTGCCTGCGCCACCCAGGCCGACTACAAAGCCTGGGTGCACAGCTACGACCGCTTGGTCTACACCATGGTGCGCGACGGCATGAGCATTCTGCAAATCGCAAAAGCAACCATGCCTGCCGAGATATTCGAGCTGGACTACACCGTCAGCGAAAACATCACCGGCGATTGGATCGACGTACAAACCGTGCTCACCCATGTGCTGTACCCCGGTGCGACCGCAAGAAACCCCCTGGGACGCCTGGAAGGCGTACAAAACCGCGTAGTCACATTGCTGGCACAAGACGCTGACAACAGCCTGTTCAGCCTGTTCCAGGCGCTGGGCGACAAGACGCTGGGCTACTGCGCCACCCACGCGTTGCTGTGTGCCGTGGTGTGCGAGCTGACCGCACGCAAACTGGGCATGGATGACATCGTCCGCCCTGTTCTGATGCAAGCAGCACTGACCATGAACCTGTCCATGGCCAAACTGCAAGACATGCTGACGATCCAACGCAACGCCCCTGGAGCCGAACAACGCAAACAGATCCAGCAACACCCGCAAACCAGCGCCGCACTGCTACGCGGCTTTGGCGTGGTCAACAAAGACCTGCTGGACATCGTGGCCTGGCACCATGACCTGGACCCTACCAAGGGGCTGGAGCGCAATCTGGAGCACCGCCGCCTGCTGCACCTGGTCGATGTGTATGTTGCCAAAATGGCCGCCCGCTCCACCCGGGCAGGCCTGCCTGCCATCAAAGCCGCCCAGTCCAGCATCGTCGGTGCCGCCAGCGAAGATGCACGCGTGGCCATGGCCATCAGCAGCGTGCTGGGCTTTTACCCACCCGGTACCTATGTACAGCTGGTCAATGGTGAAAAAGCGGTATGCGTCCAACGCGGCACCGCCGCCAATACGCCCATGGTGGTCAGCACCGTCAACGCGCAGGGCCTACCGCTGGGGGTGTACGTGCTGCGCGATACGCGGGAGAAAAACTTCGCCATCCAAGCCCCCGTGGGGGCCGACAACTTCAAGGTGCACCACGAACGGGTGTTCAAGGCTGCGGGACGGCCAGGGGCGTGACCCCCATGCTGAGGGCCGCTAACGTGAAAATTACTGCCGCACCACGTCCGCGCCCGCTGGTGGCTTGAACTGGAAAGCATCCGCAGCCAGTGCGGGGTTGGCCTCGACCTTGGCAAAGGTCATGACCGAACGCTGACCAAAGCTGTCCAGAATCTCCAGCGCGGCCAACTCGGTCGCGTTGCCAGCGCCTTTAAAACCCACCTGCACGCTTTGCAGCTGCCCGTCTTTGGCCTTGGGCGTGGCGGTCACCCACTGCAAACCATCCTTGTCGGGTGCGGCTTGCAGGGTGAAATCGGCCTGCAAGGCTTTTAGATCGGGGGCAGAGGCAATCAGCGCGGCGGGCGTGGAGCCCAGCACCGCAGACTGCTTGCGGGCCGTGACCTGGTTCAGGTCGGCATCGAACAGCCACAGCGTCTGGCCATCGGCCACGATGGTTTGGACAAATGGTTTTTTGTAGATGAACTTGAATTTACTGGGCCGCTGGAACTCGAAGCTACCGCTGGATGTTTTGCTGCGTGCGGCCTGCCCTTCCTTGGGCGGTGAGGTAACGACCTGGGTGAACTCGGCGCGGCCGCTCTTGGCGGTCTTGACAAAGTTTTCCAAGCTTTCTAGGCCGTCAGCGCAAGCAGTACCTGCGGCAGCAGCTATAAAAACAGTAGCAAGCAGTTTTTTCATTCAATTCATTCAGCCCTTGCGGGCACCAAAATTTCGCGCTGGCCGGCGCCGCTCATGGCACTGACCAAGCCCGCTTTTTCCATGTCTTCCACCAGCCGTGCGGCGCGGTTGTAGCCGATCTTCAAATGGCGCTGTACCAGCGAGATACTGGCCTTGCGGTTCTTCAGCACCACTTCCACCGCCATGTCGTACATCGGGTCTTTCTCGCTGCTGCCGCCCCCCATGGCACCGTCACCGCCCTCCCCGTCTTCCCCATCGACCGTGCCGCCCTCCAGCACGCCTTCGATGTAGTCGGGCTCGCCCTGGGTCTTCAAGTAACTGACAACGCGGTGCACCTCCTCGTCGCTGACAAAGGCGCCGTGCACCCGCGTAGGCATGCCGCTGCCGGGCATGTACAGCATGTCGCCCAGGCCCAGCAGGGCCTCGGCCCCCATCTGGTCCAGGATGGTGCGGCTGTCGATCTTGCTGCTGACCTTGAAGGAGATACGGGTCGGAATGTTGGCCTTGATCAGGCCGGTGATCACGTCCACGCTGGGGCGCTGGGTGGCCAGAATCAAATGGATACCAGCGGCGCGGGCTTTTTGGGCCAGGCGGGCAATCAGTTCTTCGATCTTCTTACCCACCACCATCATCAGGTCGGCCAGCTCGTCGATCACCACCACGATGTGCGGCTCGCGCTTCAGCGGCTCGGGGCTGTCGGGCGTCAGGCTGAAGGGGTTGTAGATGAACT
>CANFZJ010000341.1 GCA_947451445.1 Comamonadaceae bacterium | reverse complement strand
GGTGGTGAACTGGGTGCTGAAAAAGCCGTCTACCGAACACCGCCACGCCATCGACGACAGCATGCACCGCGCCCTCAAAGCCCTCCCCGCGCTACTAGCCGGTGATATGAACAAGGCCACCCTGGACATCCACACCACCAAGCCGCCCCGGCCTAAACCAGAACGCCCCCCAGAGTCAAATTAAGACTTCTCGGCCTGCAGGCGACGGTACTTCTGCCACAGCGTTTCCTGGTCTTCCACAAAATCTGGGTGGATGGGAATACAGGCCACGGGGCAAATCTGTACGCACTGGGGCTCGTCAAAGTGGCCCACGCACTCGGTGCACTTGTGTGGGTCGATCTCATAGATCAACTCGCCCAGGTAGATTGCGTCGTTCGGGCACTCGGGCTCACACACGTCGCAGTTGATGCATTCGTCGGTGATGGTCAGTGCCATAAATTAGTACCCTGCCCCGTAAGTATCGGAACATGAAAGCGCGTCTTCGCCCCCATGACTGCGTTGCAAAGCCTCGCCATAGCCACAGCTATGTCTGCGTTTTGCGCCTTGCCCTGAGGGCGAATCCATCACTTTCATTTTGTTCCTCTACTTACGGGGCAGGGTACTCCTCTTAGACGCTGGCCAATGCGCGGCGCATGGCGTCGATCTCGGCCTTGTAGTCCGGCTTGCCGAAGATGGCACTGCCCGCCACAAAGGTGTCGGCACCGGCAGAGGCCACGCGGGCGATGTTGTCGGCCTTGATACCGCCGTCCACTTCCAGGCGGATGTCCTTGCCCGAGGCTTCGATGCGCTTGCGGGCCGCTTCCACCTTGCGCAGCGCCGAGTCGATAAAGCTTTGGCCGCCAAAACCGGGGTTGACGCTCATGATCAGAATCAGGTCGATATCGTCGATCACCCAGTCCAGCACGTCCAACGGCGTGGCGGGGTTGAACACCACGCCCGCCTGGCAACCCTTGGACTTGATGGCCTGCACACTGCGGTGCACGTGGCCGGAGGCCTCGGGGTGGAAGCTGATCAGCGACGCGCCCGCATCGGCAAAGGCCGCCGCCAAGGCGTCCACCGGCTGCACCATCAAGTGCACGTCAATCGGCACGGGTGTCCCGTCGGGCTTCTTGGCATACGGCTTCAAGGCACTGCAGACCATGGGGCCGAAGGTTAGATTGGGTACGTAATGGTTGTCCATCACGTCGAAATGGATCCAGTCGGCACCGGCCTGGACCACGTTTTTAACTTCTTCACCCAGGCGGGCCATGTCGGCAGCCAGGATCGAGGGGGCAATGCGGTAATTTTTCATGGCCGCTATTTTCGCAGGGTGACAATACCGGCTTACCAAACGTTACCGATGCCCCCATGCCCACCTACCAATTCACCATCGAAGTACAGCCGCGCTACCTGCCCGACCAGTCCGACCCGGAGCAGGCGGTGTACAGCTTTGCCTACACCGTCACCATCCACAACACCGGCGACGTGCCCGCGCAGCTGATCTCCCGGCACTGGACCATCAGCGACGGCAACGGCCATCTGGAACAGGTCAAAGGCCTGGGCGTGGTGGGCCACCAGCCGCTGCTCAAACCCGGTGAATCGTTTGAATACAGCAGCGGCTGCCGCCTGCGTACCGGGACCGGGGCGATGCGCGGCAGCTACTTTTTTGTGGCTGAAGACGGCGAACGCTTCGACGTGGCCATCCCCACCTTTGTGCTGGACGCCACCAGCGACACCGGTATGCCCGCGTCCCACACCTTGCACTGAACGCCATGGGCGAGTTCGACCTCATCCAGCGCTACTTCACCCGCCCCACCCCGCGCGCCGTGCTGGGCGTGGGCGACGACTGCGCGCTGCTGCAGCCTGCCCCCGGCATGCAACTGGCCATCTCCAGCGACATGCTGGTCGAAGGCCGCCACTTTCTGTCCACCGTGGACCCGGCCGCACTGGGCCACAAAGCCCTGGCGGTGAACCTGAGCGACCTGGCCGCCTGCGGGGCCCAACCGCGGGCCTTCACCCTGGCGCTCGCCCTGCCCCGCGCCGATGCAGCCTGGCTAGCCCCCTTTTCGCAAGGCCTGCTGGCCCTGGCCGACCTGCACGGCTGCGAACTGGTCGGCGGCGACACCACCCAAGGCCCGCTGAACATCTGCATCACCGTGTTTGGCGAAGTGCCGCCCGGCCAGGCGCTGCTGCGCTCGGGCGCGCAGGTGGGCGACGACCTGTATGTGAGCGGCACACTGGGCGACGCCCGGCTGGCGCTGGAGGTGTTTCGCGGCACGCAGTCCTTGCCCGAGGCCGCCTTTGTCCAGGCCCGCGCCCGGCTGGAGCGGCCCACGCCCCGCGTCGCCCTGGGGCTGGCGCTGCGCGGCGTGGCCACCGCGGCGGCGGATGTGAGCGACGGGCTGCTGGGCGATCTGGGGCACATCCTGCGGGCGTCCCATGTGGCAGCGGTGGTGGACACCTCGGTTGCTATGCAATTAATAGCTACCTGCGCTCACCCTTCCTACGCCAACGGCCTATTTGATGCTGAAAAGCAGTTGGCCTACGTGCTGGCCGGTGGCGACGACTACGAGCTGGTGTTTACCGCCCCGCCAATGGCACGCGCGGCGGTACAGGCCGCGTCGGCCGCCGCCCACACCCCAGTGACGCGCATAGGCCAGATCGAAGCCCCCCGCACCACCGCTGCCGTGCGCTTGGTGGACGCAGATGGCGCGCCCGTGCAGCGCCAGTTCGCCGGATTCGACCACTTTGCGTAACGACTCACACCCCAGGCTACACACTGCGTGTTTTCGCCAACCCCATTGCAGAGGGCGAACCCAGTGGCCCGGCAAAGCCGGTTTCACGGGTGGTGAGTAGTTACCACTTTACGTAAACTCTATCCCCATGAGTGAAGCCGACGCCATCCGCCAAATCCTGACCCACGCCCACACCATCGCCGTAGTGGGCCTGTCACCCGACCCCACGCGCCCGAGCTTTGACGTAGCCCGCGCCATGCAGGCCCGGGGCTACCGCATCATCCCCATCAACCCCAGCATCACCGAGGTGCTGGGCGAAGTGGCCTACCCCAGCCTGACAGCGGCCGCCCTGGTGGAAAAGATCGAGGTGGTGAACTGCTTTCGCAACAGCCGCGACATCCCGCCCATCGTGGACGAGGCCATCGCCATCGGGGCCAAAGCGGTGTGGATGCAACAAGGCATCTCGCACACCCAGGCCGCGCTCAAAGCGCAAGCGGCGGGGCTGCGGGTGGTGCAGAACAAGTGCATCAAGGTCGAGCACGCGGTTCTCTCGGCACGCGGGATTATTTAACGCACCCCCAGTCTCCGCTGCGCTACGCCAACCCCCTTGCAGGGGGCGATACCAGTGGCCTGGCAAAGCCAGTTCCACGGTATCCCTGGGGAAGTCACGCCGTCCGATCTGCATTCTCAAAATCCAGTGCGGTAAGCTCGAAGGCTTTCCAGCCTTTGCGCCCCCCGCACCCATGTCCTTCGCCCCCCTGCAAAACGACAGCTTTCTGCGCGCCTGCCTGCGCCAGTCCACCGACCACACCCCTGTCTGGCTGATGCGCCAGGCCGGGCGCTACCTGCCGGAATACCTGGCCACCCGGGCCAAGGCCGGTAGCTTCATGGGCCTGGCCACCAACACCGACTACGCCACCGAGGTCACCCTGCAGCCGCTGGAGCGCTACCCGCTGGACGCCGCCATTTTGTTCAGCGACATCCTCACCGTGCCCGACGCCATGGGCCTGGGCCTGAGCTTTGCGCAGGGCGAAGGCCCGCGCTTTGCCACGCCAGTGCGCGACGAGGCCGCCGTGGCCGCGCTGCAGGTGCCCGACATGGCCAAGCTGCGCTACGTGTTTGATGCCGTCACCTCCATCCGCCGCGCGCTGAATGGCCGGGTGCCGCTGATCGGCTTCTCGGGCAGCCCGTGG
>CANFZJ010000340.1 GCA_947451445.1 Comamonadaceae bacterium | reverse complement strand
GCCCCCAGGGTGTCCAGCACCTGCTGCACAGTCTGCTGTGCGCTCCAATGCGCGATGGCATCGTCAATCTCGGTGACCCGCGCCACACGACCTGCGTTGTCACCCAAATCAGGCGCGTCAGCCAGGTCCGGACGACCCATGGCCCGCATCAACCGCTTGAAAATGCTGTCGCCATTGCCCGCCACCAACACCCAGCCGTCGGTGCAGGGGTAGGCGTTGGACGGAGCGATACCCGGCAGCGCACTACCAGCGGGGGCGCGCACTGCACCAAAAGCGCTGTATTCGGGCACTAAACTCTCCATCACATTGAACACCGCTTCGTGCAGCGCCACGTCGATCACCTGGCCCTGGCCACCGTTCACCTTGCGGTGGTAAAGCGCGGTCAGCACGCCGATGGTGCCGTGCAGCGCCGCCAAAGTATCGCCAATGGACACACCCACCCGCACCGGCACGCGGCCCGGTTCACCGGTCAGGTGGCGCAGTCCGCCCATGGCCTCACCAATAGCCCCAAAGCCCGGCAGGTCGCGGTACGGCCCGGTCTGGCCGTAACCGGAGATACGCAACACCACCAGGCCGGGATTCAGCGCATGCAGCGCCTCGGGCGACATGCCCCAGTTCTCCAGCGTGCCGGGGCGAAAGTTCTCGATCAGTACATCGGCCTCGGCAATCAGGCGGCGGGCAATCTCCTGGCCATCTGGCTGGCGCAGGTCCAGCGCAAGCGAACGTTTGTTGCGCGACTGCACCTGCCACCAAACCGAGGTGCCGTCCTTCACCATGCGCCAGTTGCGCAGCGGGTCGCCGCTGCCGGGGGCCTCGATTTTGACCACATCGGCGCCAAATTCGCCCAGTGTCTTACCGCAAAAAGGCCCGGCGATCAGCTGGCCCATTTCGACCACGCGCACGCCATGCAGCGCGCCAGGGGGGGGATGTAAATGCATGTGTGTGTCTCCTATCAAGCAGCGGATCATCCCAGTCCGGGCAGGCGGTGCAAAACGCTGATCTGCGAAGTTGCCATCGCCATCCGGCATGGCAGCGCACCGCTACCATGCGGGCATGCAACTCGACCCGGTTTCCCTGCGCCTCTTCGTGGCGGTGATGGAAGAAAACACCATCGCCCGCGCTGCCGCCCGCGAGCACATCGCCCCCTCGGCGGCCAGCCGCCGACTCTCCGAACTGGAGGCATCGCTGCGCGTCGAACTCTTCACCCGTAGCAACAAGGGGGTAGAGCCCAGCGCCGCAGCCTTTGCCCTGCTGCACCTGGCGCGTGGCGTACTGAACGATATGGATGGAATCGCCTCCCAGATGCGCGGTTACGCGGCTGGCACCCGTGGCCATGTGCGCGTGGTGGCCAACATTTCGGCCATCACCCAGTTTCTGCCGGGCGAACTGCAGCGCTTCATGGCCACCCATCCACAAGTAGACGTGCGGCTGCAGGAACAAATCAGCACCGCCATCGCCCATTCGATCGCCGAGAACGCCGCCGACGTGGGCATCCTGAACGCCGGCAACTATGGTGAAAAGGTCACGCTGCTGCCCTACCGTCGCGACGAACTGGTGTTGGTCGTGCCCACCGGCCACGTGCTGGCACGGCGCAAGTCTGTACGGCTGGCCGAAACGCTGGCCTTCGACATGGTGGGCGCACACCCTGGCAGCGCCATCAACAACCAGCTCACCCGCGCGGCCGCCGAAGCAGGCCAGCCCCTCAGGCTGCGCATCCAGGTCACCAGCTACGACGCACTGTGCCTGATGGTTGCCGCAGGCCTGGGCGTGGGCGTCATGCCACGCGGCAGCGCCGCCCTCTACCGCGGCACCTTGGCCATCCGCACCATTACCCTGGCCGAGCCCTGGGCCCAACGGCAGTTGGTGCTGTGCGTACGCTCCATGGATGCGCTCTCCAGCGTCGCCCGGCTACTGGTGGAGCACCTGCGTGCCGGGGCCACGCCCTGAGACAATCACCCCATGTCCGCCTTGAAATACCTCAGTGCCTACCCGGCCCACGTCACCGACAAGGTGCAGCAGTTGCTGGCCGACGACAAGCTGGGCGCACTGCTGCTGAAAAAATACCCCAGCGCCCACGGCGTGCGGACCGACAAAGCCTTGTTTGAGTACGTGACGGAGCTGAAAAACGGCCACCTGCGCAACGCCCCACCAATCAACAAAGTCGGCTTTGACGCCAAGCTGCACGTCTACCACCACGCACTCGGCACGCACACCACCGTGTCACGGGTGCAGGGCAACAAGCTCAAGGCCAAGCATGAAATCCGCATCGCCACGCTGTTCAAAGAAGTGCCCGACGCCTTCCTGAAAATGATCGCCGTGCACGAGCTGGCCCACCTGAAGGAGCGCAACCACGACAAGGCCTTCTACCAGCTGTGTACCTACATGGAGCCCGACTACCACCAGCTGGAATTCGACGTGCGCCTGTACCTGACGCACATCGACACTGCGGGCAAACTCAGCTGGCCTACCGCGTGACACACAGGATCTGGGACATCTTCTGCCAGGTGATCGACAACTTTGGCGACATCGGCGTGTGCTGGCGGTTCAGTGCCGATCTGGCGGCACGCGGCGAACAAGTGCGGCTGTGGGTGGACGACCCCAGTGCCCTGGCCTGGCTGGCGCCACAGGGCTGCCCCGGCGTGCAAGTACGCCACTGGACGCAGCCGCTGGACCTGCAAAACTTGCCGCCCAGCGACGTGTGGGTAGAAGCATTCGGCTGCGCGCTTGCTCCTGAATTAATAGCTACTTACGCACACTACACCTGCGCCAACGGCCTAAAACCCTTATGGATTAACCTGGAATACCTGTCGGCCGAAAACTACGTGGAGCGCTGCCACGCCCTGCCCTCGCTGGTGCGCGACGGCCCGGCGGCAGGGCGGCAGAAATGGTTTTTCTACCCCGGCTTCACCCCCCGCACCGGCGGACTGCTGCGCGAGGCGCATCTGGCGCAGCGGCAAGCCGACTTTGACGCCGACGCCTGGCTGCACGCCCTGTGGCCCCACTTGCAGCACGGCGCAGGCTCGCCAAACCGGCAACCGGGCGAACAAACCATCGCCCTGTTCTGCTACGAGCCCCCGGCCCTGGCCGCGCTGCTGGAGCAACTTGCCAGCAGCCCCCAACCCACCCGGCTGCTGGTCACCGCAGGCCGGGCAAGCCGCACCGTGCAAACGCTTCTTTTAGATGAAATAGGGCTCCAGCGCATATTTCACCTGCGTGGGCAGCTATCAATTTCATACCTTCCAACCTTGACCCAGCACGACTTTGACCACCTGCTGTGGGCGGCCGACTGCAACCTGGTGCGCGGCGAGGACTCGCTGGTCCGCGCCATCTGGGCAGGCAAGCCCTTCGCATGGCACATCTACCCGCAAGACGACGACGCCCACCACGCCAAGCTGGAAGCCTTTTTGGACACGGCGCAGGCCCCGGCCTCGCTGCGCCAGTTTCACCGCGTCTGGAACGGGCTGGAAGGCGGACCGCTGCCTGCGCTGGACCTGGCCGAATGGGGCGCCAACGCCCGGGCTTTTGCCGCGCGGCTATGGCAACTGCCCGACCTGTCCGCCCAGCTGCTCCAATTCAGTCCAGAAAACCGTTAAAATTCAAGGCTTTGCCCAAACGGGCTGCTTTGGCAAACGCGATTGTTTTGCCCTACCCGCCGCAGACATGCGCCCCCAGCGTTGCGCGGCCCTCACTCCAGAAAATGCTATGAAAATCGCCCAAGATATCCGCGCTGGCAACGTCATCATGCACGGCAAAGACCCGATGGTCGTCCTGAAAACCGAATACAGCCGTGGTGGCCGCAACTCCGCCACCGTGCGCATGAAGCTAAAAAGCCTGATCGCCAACTTCAACACCGAACAAGTGTTCAAGGCCGACGACAAGCTCGACCAGATCATTCTGGACAAGAAGGACTGCACCTATTCCTACT
>CANFZJ010000339.1 GCA_947451445.1 Comamonadaceae bacterium | reverse complement strand
GCTTTGCGGCGCGGGCAGGGCGGTGGCCAGGGCGTTCAGCAGGGCTTCCAGGTCGCGCGGCGAGGTGGCCCCGGCGCTTTGGCGCAGCAGCGCCAGTTCACGGCCCATTTGCAGCGGGGCGTCCACCACCACCTTGACGCCCGGGAAGGCGGTGGTCAGTGTGTTGCGGATGGTGCTGCGCTGGGCGTCCAGGCTGCTGCTTTCCTTCCAGGCCCAGGCGTTCAGGCCCAGCAACTGGGCCGCGACCAGCGCGGCGCAGCCCCAGCGGGCAGCACGCCACTGCGGCGCTTGCAGCAGTGTGGTGGTGTGTGCGGCCAGCTGCTTCCAGGCGCGGCTGCTGCCGGAGCTGTTGAAGTCGAACTGGGCCAGGTCCCAGCGTCCGTGGGCGGCCGCCAGCCAGCGGTCGGCGCTGGTTTGCAGTTGTACCGGGCGTTGGGCGATGTGTTCGGCCAGCGCGGCCACGGCGGGCTCGGCCACGATGTCCAGCGGCTGCGCGTGTGTACTCTGCGCCATGGCCAGCGTGGTGCTGCTCAGTGGTAGCAGGCTGACGCCCTGCGGCCCGGTGCTGGCCAGCAGCGCTTGGTCGGGTGTGCCCAGCACCTGGAGTCGGGCCATGTTGGTGGCGGATTCAGGGGCGAATTCGGGCACGATGCGGGCCACCCGGCGGCCCGCGGCCTCCAGCGGGGCCAGCGCGGCGCGCAGCCAGGCACGGTTGCAGGCGGCGACCCACACCGGGCCGTCGCTGGGGGCGTCGGGTTGCAGCGCGAAATGCAGCTCGGCCGGGTCTTCCAGCAGGCGTTCTTCCAGCAGGCCGTCCAGCACGGCGCGCAGGCGCGGGGTGCTGCCTGCGCCGCCCAGGGCGTTGCGTTGCAGGCTGCCCTTGGGCAGCTCCACCCGGTGCCAGGACAGGGCCAGTGCGGGCACCACGGCCAGCAGCTCGCCGCTGGCGGGTAGCAGCGCTGCCGCCGCGCGGTCGTGGCTGCCTACGTTGCGGCCATCGGGGGTCAGCACGTAGTCGAACCCGCCGCTGGCAGCGGGGTCGCGGGAGAGGTGGACGATCAGGGTGCTCATTGGCTCACCCCCAGGCTTGCCCACTGCGTGTGGCCTCCAACCCCCTTGCAGGGGGCGAACCCGACGGCCCGGCAAAGCCGGTTCCGTGGGTTCCTTGGGTGGTGAGCGTTGTGCATAGCGTTTGGCGTTGATGGATCACGGGCATTGTAGGTAGGGCGTTGAGGTGCTCAGGGCGCGTTGGCGACGGGCATGTCGGTGGCGACATGCTCGCGCCACACGGTGGTGATGGTTTTGCCGTCGCGTGCCACCAGCGAGCGTTCCAGCACGGTGCTGGGGCCCATGCGCAGGCGGCCCAGCACTTCAAAATAACTGCTGCTGACGCCTTGCTCGGCGGCGTTGAACGCGACCTCGGGCTGGTTCAGCACGGTTCTGGCGTCGTCGGTGGTTTTGAAGTATTTGCTGGCCCGCGCCGCCACCAGCCGCTGTGCGTCGGCCATGCTGAGTTTGGCCACGCTGGCGGCCAGCACCACGGCGCTGGCGGTGTTGATGTTGACGGTGGTGCGCACCGGCAGCACCGTCACATAGGGCTGCAGGGCGGTGACGGTAGACGCTTGCAGGCCTAACCAGCCCAGGTCTACGGCTTTGCGCGGCATGAGTGGGGCGCTGTTGCTGGTGTCGGTGGCATTCAGCGCCAGGGGCAGCTGCTGGACCAGCAAGGCCAACTCGGTGGCGGGCAGGTTCAGTTGCGCGAACAAACGGGTAAACGCCTCTACTGCAACGGTAGAGGGCTTGTTGTTTTCCAGCAGATTGAAGATGTTCATGCGTGACTGCATGTCCGTGATCTGGCCGGACAAAAAGGCGTCCACCTGGTCGTCGGTGTCCATACCCCCGGTGTTGTTGCGGTCGGCGGCCAGAAAGGTGGACAGGCGCGACTCTTGTAGCGCCACGGCCCAGGGTTCGGCCAGGTGGTCGGCCACGCCGGTGTCTTCGCGCAGGATGAGCCGGGCCCAGTCCAGCGCACCGGTCAGTATCCAGGCCGACTGCACGCGCTGGCGTTCTGCTGCTTCTACCTCTACGCTGCGCCATTGCTGCCACAGCGACGCCGCCGCCAGCGTCGCGACCAGGGTGACGGTGAGCATGGCCATCAGCAGGGCCGCACCGCGCTGTTTGTGTCTCATGACCTGCCGCCCTTGACGCTGAAGCTGGGCTTGGCCCAGTCGCGCGTGAGCACGCCCGCCAGCGCCTGGCCGGGCGGCAGCGTCAGCACCAGGCGCACGCCGTCAGGGATGCTGGTGTCGGTTGCCGGGGCGCTGGTGGTAGTCGTTGTGGTGGCGCTGCTGGACAGGGGGTTGCTCCAGGCGTTGTCGCGGTAGTAGTAAATCTTCCAGTCGGCCAGGGGGGTGAGGGCGACTTCGGCGGCTTTTTCGGCGTCGCCGGGGTTTTGTGCCCACAGGGCGGCGCGGCTCCAGGCCTGGACCAGTTCGGCGCGGCTGCGGATCTCAGGCGACTGCCAGCGCAGCCATTGGTTGCTGCCGTCCACCACGCGCTGGGTCCAGGCGACTACCAGCGGGCCACGGGCCTGCGGGTCGCTGCTGCGCCGGGTCAGCCGCAGCGCGCTGCCGTTCCAGTCGATGGCACTGGTGTTGGGCTGGGTCAGCAGTGCGTCCAGGTCGGCGCTCCACTGCGCCAGCCCGGCCTGCAGGGTCAGTACCTCGTCGGCGCGCTGCTGGGTTTGTTTTTGGGCGCGGGCCATGCCGTCCAGCCCGCGCCAGCTGAGTACGGCCAGCATCGCCATCACCATCAGGGCGACCAGCAGCTCGATGAGGGTGAATCCACCGGCTGTCCGCTTCGTTCCAGAGGCACCGCAGAACCGGCTTTGCCGGGCTGCTGGTGTCGCCCCCTGCAAGGGGGTTGGCGAAAAGCGCTTGCGCTGTAGCCTGGGGGTGTTCATCAGAATCTGCCCACGATGGTGGACAGTCGCAGGATGGGCGCGCTGCCGTCAAACACCTGCGCATCCACCCGGCGAAAGCTGGGGTTGGGCGTGGGCAGCACGGTCAGGCGCACGTCGTAGCTGTGGCCCGCCTGTTCGCAGGCCTGGCTGCTGTCGCCCACGCTGGGCATTTGGGGGGACAGGCGCATTTTGATGAGCTCGTTTTCGGCACACAAATGGGCCAGCAGCACGTCGGTTTGGCGGCTGGCATTGGTGGTGAGTGCCTGGGTGGCCTGCAGCCCGGCGATCAGTGCAATCGACACGATGGCCAGTGCTACCAGCACCTCGATCAGGGTGAAGCCGGTTTGTTTCAAGGGGTGGCTGCCTGCACGGTGAACGGGCGTGCGCCGTCGGTGGCGATTTGCAGCGCCTGGGCGGGCTGGCTGATGGACTGCAGCACCACGGCTTGGCGGCCAATCAGCGGTTCGGGGCCGAGCGTGATGGGGCCGATGGTGTTGTTGGTGCGCACTGCCGTGTCCAAGCCCAGCCAGCGCTCGGGCAGCGTGCCTTTGGGCAGGCCGCTGAACTGGAAGCCGTCCGGCGTGGGTTGCCAGCGTACCGCCAGCCCGGTCGCACGCGACTGGGCGCGGGCCGATTCAAACAGCGCCGCCAGCCGCGCTGCGTCGCGCTCCAGCAGCGTCTGGCTGGTGTCGCGCAAGGCAAAGGCCACGCCGGTACTGGCGATGGCGATGATGGCGATGACGACCAGCAGCTCCAGCAGGGTGAAGCCACGCAAGTTGCATCCCGCCTGTGCGGAGGGCGCGGGCAGGGGGGCCAAGTCGGCTACTGCCAACTGCCGATGTCGGCGTTTTTGCCTTCGCCGCCCGCCTGCCCGTCGGCGCCGAACGACATCACGTCGATCTCACCTTGCACGCCGGGGTTCAGGTACTGGTAGGGGCGGCTCCAGGGGTCGCTGGGCAGCTTGTC
>CANFZJ010000338.1 GCA_947451445.1 Comamonadaceae bacterium | reverse complement strand
TGATGGGTTCGCAGAGCTGGGGCGTGCCCGCCGGTTTTGATAGCGAGGGCTTTTTGCGCGCCGCCAAAGCCAACTTCGTGACCCTGCAAGCCGCCTGGGACCGCTCCGACATTTCGTCGCTGCGCGCCATGATGACCGACACCATGCTGGGTGAAATCCAGGCCCAGCTGACCGAGCGCGAAAGCCACACCGGTGGCCATAGCAACAAAACCGACGTGGTCATGCTGGACGCCAAGCTGTTGGGTATCGAAGACTTGGGGCAGGACTACATGGCCAGCGTCGAGTTCTCCGGCATGATCCGCGAAGAGCCGTCGGCAGGCCCCAGCCCGTTCCGCGAAGTCTGGAACATGACCAAGCCCAAGAGCGGTGCCAGCGGCTGGCTGGTTGCTGGGGTACAAGCCCTGGCGTAGCAAGTGGCTTAAAACTATCCCGGATAATGGGGGACTATGGCAACACAGTCCCCCTTTTCTTTGCTCGAAAACCTCATTTCCCGCGTGGCCACCACGCTGCAGCCGCCCCCTTGGGTGATCGACGAGGTGCAAAACCGCGTCGTGCTGTTACTCAACCACGTACTCCAGCAAGAGCCCGAGGCCATGGCCCGGTTGGCCCGGCAAAAAGGCCGGGTTGTGTTGTTGCAGTGGCGCACGGTGCAGCTGGCTTTGCTGGCCACCCCGGCGGGCCTGCTGGACCGGGCCGCGCCCGGCGCAACGCCCGATCTGGCCATCACCATCACCGAAACCTCGCCTGTGGCCCTGGCCCAGCAGCTGCTGCGGACCGAAAAACCCGGCGTGCGCATTGAAGGCGATGTGCAGTTGGCGGCCGAGGTCAACTGGCTGGCCGACCACGTGCGCTGGGACCTGGAAGAAGACCTGTCGCGCATCGTGGGCGACACCACGGCCCACACCGTCGGGCAGGTGGCGCGCAGCGTGCTGGCGGGCTTGCGGCAGTTTCTGGGCTCCACAATGGCCGCCAAGGCCGCGGCATGAGCCGACTCTTTCGCGGCGCGTTCATCGTCCTCATCGTCTTGCGCTACGGCCTGGACGAACTGGTTTTAACGAGTTTTCAGAAGCCCTGGCTGCGCGTGCTGTCGCGCATTTTGTCGGTAGGCCGCAATTTGGATGCGCCGCGTGGCCAGCGCCTGCGCGAGGCGCTGGAGCGTCTGGGGCCGATCTTTGTCAAGTTTGGCCAGGTGCTATCGACCCGCCGCGATTTGCTGCCCGCGGATATTGCCGACGAGCTGGCGCGTCTGCAAGACCGGGTGCCGCCGTTTGCGTCCAGCATCGCCGTCGCCACCATCGAACGGGCTTTTCGCAAACCTGTAGCGCAGATTTTCGAGAGCTTTGAACAGGTGCCGGTAGCCAGTGCATCCATCGCCCAGGTGCATTTTGCGGTGCTAAAAGACCGCGATGGGCGGCTGCGTGAGGTGGCGGTCAAGGTGCTGCGCCCCGGTATGCTGCCCGCCATCGAGAGCGACCTGGGCCTGATGCGCACGATGGCTGGCTGGGTGCAGGGCCTGTCGGCCGACGGCAAGCGCCTCAAGCCCCTGGAGGTGGTGGCTGAGTTCGACAAATACCTGCACGACGAATTGGATTTGGTGCGCGAAGCCTCCAGTGCGGCGCAATTGCGTCGCAATATGGACGGGCTGAATCTGGTGCTGATCCCCGAGATGTTTTGGGACTACTGCGCGACCGAAGTCATCGTGATGGAGCGCATGGTGGGCATCCCGATCAGCCAAACTGAGCGGCTGCGGGCGGCAGGCGTGGACTTCAAGCAGCTGGCGCGCGACGGGGTGACCCTCTTTTTCACCCAGGTGTTCCGCGACGGCTTCTTTCACGCCGACATGCACCCGGGCAACATCCAGGTGTCGGTGGAGCCTTCGACCTTCGGGCGCTACATTTCACTGGACTTCGGCATCGTCGGCACGCTGACCGAGACCGACAAAGACTACCTGGCGCAGAACTTCACTGCCTTTTTTCGGCGTGACTACAAGCGCGTGGCCGAGTTGCACATCGAATCCGGCTGGGTGCCAGCTACGACCCGTGTGGACGAGCTGGAAGCCGCCATACGCGCTGTCTGCGAGCCGTATTTTGACCGCCCATTGAAGGAGATATCGCTGGGCATGGTGTTGATGCGCCTGTTCCAGACTTCGCGCCGTTTCCAGGTCGAAATCCAGCCCCAACTGGTGCTGCTGCAGAAAACCCTGCTCAACATCGAAGGCCTGGGCCGCGACCTGGACCCGGAACTGGACCTGTGGGCCACCGCCAAGCCCTTTTTGGAAAAGTGGATGCTGGACCAGATCGGTCCCAAGGCTTTTTTTGAACAGCTGAAAAACGAAGCCCCGCGCTACGCCAAGCTGCTGCCCGAGCTGCCACGCCTGCTGGTGGGGTTTTTGCAGCAGGGCGGGGCGGACAAAAGCGGTGACCAGCGCAAGCTGATCGAGGAGTTGTTGCTAGAGCACAAACGGACTAACCGGCTACTGCACGGGCTGGTGTTTGGTGCCATCGGCTTTGGTTTGGGCCTGCTGGTGATGCGGTTTTTGTTTTTGCATCCTTTCCTGTTTTGATGGGGCGTTGAGAACCGGGGTTGGCGATTCGCCACTCTGCGCCGGGCACTACGGCTTTGAGGCCGGGGAAGCCGTGGAACCGGCTATGCCGGGCCGCTGGGTTCGCCCCCTGCAAGGGGGTTGGCGGAAACGCGCAGCGTGTAGCCTGGGGGTGAGTCGCTCAACCCGGTCAACCTATAATCTTGGGTTTTGCGACTTTCAACCGAGCCTTCTTCTCCCATGCCTATCTACGCTTACAAATGCGAGTCTTGCGGGCACGCAAAAGACGTTTTGCAAAAGATGTCTGACCCGCTGCTGACCGACTGCCCCCACTGCGGGGCGGCTGCATTTAAGAAACAAGTGACTGCGGCAGCATTTCAGCTCAAGGGCAATGGCTACTACGTCACCGACTTCCGCGACGGCGGCAGCGCGACAAGCACACCTGCACCCAAGATCGATGAAGGCAAATCGGCTCCAGCCCCGGCTGCTGATGCCAAGCCTGCCGTTGTAGCAGCACCTGCTGCCAGCACGCCTGCTGCGGCACCTGCACCTGCTCCGTCCAGCAGCCCTGCGGCTGCGGCCTGAACACCATGGTGGCTGCTATCCGTAAATGGCTGTTGTCCGGCCTGCTGGTGATTGTTCCGCTGGCCATCACCATTTGGGTGCTGGAATGGGTGTTGAGCACGCTGGACCAGACGCTGTTGATCCTGCCTTCCAGCTGGCAGCCCGACAAACTGCTGGGCTTCCATATTCCCGGCTTTGGCGTGTTGCTGGCTTTTGGCTCGCTGTTGTTGGTTGGCTTTGCGGCCAGCAACTTCATCGGCAAGAAGCTGGTTGGCTGGTGGGATCTGTTGCTGCACCGCATTCCTATCGTCAGCTCGATTTATTCGGGTGTGAAGCAGGTGTCCGACACCCTGTTTTCTGAAAACGGCAACGCTTTTCGCAAGGCGGTGCTCATACAGTGGCCGCGTGAAGGGGCCTGGACCATCGCTTTTGTGACCGGTGTACCCGGTGGCGATACGGCTAATTACCTGCAGGGGGACTACCTCAGCGTGTATGTGCCCACCACCCCCAACCCCACCGGCGGCTACTTCATCATGCTGCGTGCCAGCGAGTGCGTGGAGCTGAAAATGAGCGTCGATGAAGCGCTGAAATACATTGTCTCCATGGGCGTAGTCGTGCCCAACGGGGTTCTACCCCACCAATAAAGCTACGGGCCCATCCGGCCCGGCTTTCTTCGTCAACCTACCAATGCGCCCCGAGAGGCGCCAGAAACGATTAGCCATGCAATCTCAAATGCGTACCACCTACTGCGGTCTCGTGACCGAAGCCCTGCTGGGCCAAACCGTCACCCTGTGCGGCTGGGTCAACCGTCGCCGTGACCACGGTGGCGTGATCTTC
>CANFZJ010000337.1 GCA_947451445.1 Comamonadaceae bacterium | reverse complement strand
GGATGCCGGGCCGCCAGTACCGTCAGCGCCGCCCCCACTAGCAGCAAACCCACCACCGTCACTTGCTGTGTGGGGCTGGTGCCTAAGCTGTTACCCAACCAGGCCGCCAGGCCGCCCAGAATGGCCACCGACGCGCCACGCGGCCCGGCCAGAAATACGGCCCGGCCCGGCAACGCCAACAGCGCGCTAACCACCACCGCCAGCAGCACCAGCAGCGACCCGGTGGCCGATGCGGTCGGCGTGTCGCCAAAAAAGGTATGGCCCAGCGAGGCGCCCAGGCCCAGGTATTCGGCGTAAAAAATGACGGCACTGGCAGCCCCGGCCCACAGGTTCACCAGAGGGCGCAGCGTTGTGGCGGATGCGCTGTTCATGGGCAGTCTGCGTGGTTTTGCACAGTGTCGATGGCGGGGTCGGTGCGCAGCCGGGCCGGGCCGTCTGTCCGTGTGCGCTCAGAAAAGCGCAGCTGGAAAGCCCCGAACTCATCAGGCCCGTAGACGATGTAGGCGTCTTCGGCGCGCAGCAGGTGCTTAATGCTGTCGCTGGGGGCCGCTGGGGCAAAGTCCACCGATACATGGCTGCAGGCGGCGGCTGGCCCCACCCCACGGCTGCCATCCTTGCCATTTGTGCGACTGGGTAGGCTGTGCCAAAGGCCCACCGCAATACCCAGAAAGACCAGCAAGGTCACCAGGGTGAAGGTCGCTTGGCGCGACAGCCACAGGCCACAACGGTCGAGAAACTGGCGCACGGTAAAACCTTTTTAGATGCAGGGGTGGGTTATCGGGTGGGCAGCTGCAGGCTTTTCTGCAGCCGCTTGATTTCTTCGGGCGAAATGGCGTTTTGCGAGGCGGCCATTTGCTGCTGAAAGACGCTTTTGAACTGCTCCATCGCACCCGCAATGTCTTGCGGCGTGCCACGGCCTTCCAGTTTGAGCTGTGCCAGGTCCAGCCGCGCGCGTGCCACGCCCCGGTCGGACGCCAGGGTCAGCCACTTGTAGGCCTCGGCCCAGTCGCCACGGGCGTAGAGCAGTTCACCCAGCAGCGTTTGCGCGGGGACATAGCCGCTTTCGGCGGCGCGGCGGTATAGCTTGGCGGCGCCTTGGCGGTCGCGCTCGACGCGCTGGCCGGCCTCCAGCAGCATCCCGGCCAGCACGGTGTCGCGTGGCGATGCCTGGGCAGCGCGGCCGCGGGCCAGTACGCTGCGGACCTCGGGCCGGTCGATTTGCGCCAATGCGCGTTGCAGGGCGTGGTCCTCGGCGTCCCAGTCGGTGGGGTCGCGGCCCGCGGGGGCCAGGGCTTGGTGCGGCAGGTCGGGCCGGTAGCCTACTTCGCGCGTGGCAGTCTGGATGGGCGTGGTCCCTTCGGCAATCTGGGACACGGGCGCCTTGCGCAGCTCGATGCCCGTCGGGCCAAACCACCAGTCTGCCCGCATGGACGAGCGGTATTCAGGCACTTGCTGGGTGCTGGTTTGGCGGTAGACGGTGTCGGCTGCTTCGCGGAACACCTCTTCTAGTGAGCGGGGCCGTTTGCCCAGTGCGGCAACCAAGGCCCTGGCGTAAGGGCTGCCTGTGGTGCCGTTGCCGTCCAATGCCTTGGTATAGGGGGCGGTGGAAAATCCCACAAACAACCCCGCCGATTCGACCTTGGCCAGGCCTGTGGCCTGGATACCCCGCGTGGCCGGGGGCTTGAAGGGGTTGTTGCGGCAAGCGTCTACTGTGACCACTGCCGCGCGTGGGTTCGCCTGGGCGATGCGGCGCAGCAGCTCGTCCAGGTCGTAACCGCTGCTGCGCACCTCGGCCTCTGAAGCGAAGCGGCTGTCTACCCCCAGCAGGTAGTTGTGACCGTCTAATTGCACCGCGTGGCCGCTATATGACACCCATACTGCGCCGCGTTGGGCTTCGACCGACTTTAAAAACCGGTTGATCGTCGCGGCCATCTGGTCGCGCCCCAGGTCGAGCGCAACCTGGCATGCCACCCCGGCAGACTTCAGCGCGGGTGCCAAAAGCGCCACGTCTTGTGCGGGGTTACCCAGCGCGGCATTGCCCTGGTAGCGGCTGTTGCCGATCAACAGAGCCGTGCACGCAACGGCGTCCGGCGTGCCCGCATAGGATGCTGGGCCTACGGCTGCCGCCCCGGCTATCAGCAGACTGCGCCGCCGCAGTAAGAGAGGGGGTGATGCTGAGATGCTAATCAAAGTCGGTGCCCGTTTTGCATCGGCTTGGGGGAAGTGGTTGGTGATAGTTTTAGTCTACCAGCCAATTTGAACTGCTGGCCCTCCACCTTCCGTGCGGAAGATGCTGTGCAGTCGGAGCCGGGCGATAGAAATCGCTATTAAATGAATAGCTTCTAGCGCACATTTTGTAAGCGCTAGAGGCTGTTTTTATCAACAAGCCAAAGATTCGCTAAATGCTGCCTCACCAGGCCAGGGGCAGTCCATTGCGTGGGCGGTGGCGCTTAAGCGCGTCCCGTTGGCAAACTGCAGTTCCAGCCGCAGCACTCCGGTGGCGGTGAACGGCAAGGGCAGGGTGGTGTGGCGTGTGTTGCCGGTCCACAGGCTACCGCCGTGCAGGCGGCCCATGCAGTCGGGCAGCGCGCCCTGCCAGGTGGCCGACTGCAGCGCCATACTCAGGGCTGGCAGGTAGCCCTGGCGGCCATCGGGCAACTGCACGGACGCGGCGGCGAAGCGGATGGTCAGCGTGTCGCTCTGGGCGGTGGCGCTATGGACTTCGGAGTCTTGAAAGCTGAGGCGGGGCATGGTGCAGGTCCACAGAGAGGGTCTGCGCCAGATTGTGCGCCCGCTTGGATGCTACTTATTTAATAGCTGTCAGCGCAGTTGTGTTGTGCGCTGGAGCCATTTTTATTTAAATTTCCTCAGCAGCACTTGCCCCCGCCCTTTGCGCCGTACCGCGCCTCCTGCCGCTCGCGGAAGAACTCTTCGTACGTCATCACCTTGGCCCCCGGGTGCTGGCTGCGCTGGTGCTGGGCGTAGGTGTCGTAGCGGGGCACGCCGACCATCAGCCGGGCGGTTTGGCCCAGATAACGGCCTACAGTGGCAAGCTGGTCCAGCATCTCAGGCCGAGGCAAAGGAGCCGTTGGATTCGCGGGTGGTGGGCAGATGGCTGCGCCGGGCGACCAGGCAGGCGCGGATGCCAAAGCCCAGGATGCTGACCACCACGAACATGAAGAACACGCACAGCCCGGCGTCCAGGTAGTCGTTGAAGACCACGCGGCCCATTTGCTCCAGCGACTTGGCGGGGGCCAGCAGCTGGCCCTGGTCCAGCGCGGCCTGGTACTTGTGGGCGTGGGCCAAAAAGCCGACGCGGGGGCTGGCGTCGAACACCTTCATCCAGCCTGCGGTCATGGTGCAGGCCAGCAGCCAGGCGGTGGGCAGCAGCGTGACCCAGGCGAAGCGTTCACGCTTCATCTTGAACAGCACCACGGTGCCCAGAATCAACGCCACGCTGGCCAGCATCTGGTTGGAGATGCCAAACAGCGGCCACAGGGTGTTGATGCCGCCCAGCGGATCGACCACGCCCTGGTACAAAAAGTAGCCCCAGGCCGCTACGCACAGGCCGGTGGCCAGGCCGCCCGCAATCCATGAATCCGTGCGCTTGAGCGAGGGGGCAAAGCTGCCCAGCAGGTCTTGCAACATGAAGCGGCCGGCGCGGGTGCCTGCGTCCACGGCGGTCAGGATGAACAGCGCCTCGAACAGAATCGCGAAGTGGTACCAGAAGCCCATCATGGCCTTGCCGCCCACCATGTGCGAGAAGATTTGCGCCATGCCCACCGCCAGGGTGGGCGCACCACCGGCCCGCGAGATGATGGTGGTTTCGCCCACGTCCTTGGCGGTTTGCAGCAGCATGTCGGGCGTGACCACAAAGCCCCACTGCGAGATCACCTGCGCGGCGCTTTCGGCCGTGGGGCCCAGCACGGCCAGCGGGCTGTTCATCGC
>CANFZJ010000336.1 GCA_947451445.1 Comamonadaceae bacterium | reverse complement strand
CGATGGCCGCAACGTGTTGACCCCTTGCCATAGCCACATCGCCCAGCAGGCTGTGCCCTATGGCACGCTGCGGAGCCAGTGCCAGTACCTGACGGGCACGTTGCTCAGCTTTGGCTGGTACGCCCAAACGCAAGTCTGCGTCGGCCATCAAGGCCAGGGCGGGCACAAAGTTGGGGCGGTTAGTGAGGGCTTTTTCCAAACTATAGGCAGCACCAGCAGGATTGTTGGCGGCCATTTGCAGAACGGCAATCTGGGTTTGCTGCACCGGATCGAAGTCGGCAAAACGAGTAGCCCCAGAGAATGTGGATTTAGCCCCTTCCACATCACCATTGGCCAACTGGGCACGGCCATACACCAATAACGACGGCAAATTGTCCGAACCCTTGGCCAGCAAACGCTTCGCGGCTTCCAGTGCCAATGCCGGAGCGCGGTTGCGCAAGTGCAACTCGACCAGCGAGGTATCAGGCCGCAACTCGCGGGGACCGGCGAGATCGCTGGCTTTTTGCAACCAGCGCAGTGTCTCTGCAGACTGGCTGCGTCGATCTGACAGGTTGGCCATCTCGTACATGGCGTCGATATTTTTATCGTCAGTTTTGAGGATGGCAGCCAGACGGGCCTGGGCGCTGTCGTAGGCTTTGGCGGCAATGTCCACCCGGGCCAGGTTGACCACGGGAGCGATCAGGGTGGCGTCGAGCGCAATGGAGCGCTCAAAAGCAGTTTTGGCAGCTGGCAGCTTGCCGCTCTGGGCATAGGCCATGCCCAGCAGGGTATGAAAACCGGCATTGCCAGGTTGAAGTTTCACCAACTTATCGGCCACTGCGACGGCTTTGGCAGCCTGGCCATCGCGCAAATACAGGCCGACCAGCACGGTGCCAGCCTGGGTCTGGTTGGGGTCTTTGAAGGCGGCTTCAAGTTGGACGATGGCATCACCGGTCTTGCCGCCCCCTACCAGACTCAGACCCAGCCCCGTGCGGAACTCCGGGGTATCCTTGGTCGCCAACGCTTGCTGCATCAGCGCTGTCGCCTTGGCATGGCGGCCCTGGGCCATATTGGCACCGGCCAACAAGGTGATCGCTTGGCCATCGCCCGGCTGGGCTTTGATATAGGTGTCGAGCAACTCGGTAGCACTGCTGAAGTTACCTTCGGACATATAAATCTGGGCCAGCAGCTTGGACACCGGGCTGTTACTCTGCACACGCTGGAAAGACTCCAGATAAGGCTTGGCTTTCTCGCGCTCGCCAAGGCCAAAGTGGGCTAAGCCATTGAGCATCAGCAACTGAGGGCGGTACTGAATGAAGCTCGGCGGCACCGGGTCCAACAAGCTGGTAACTTCGGTCAGCGCACTGCGCACGGCTGCAGTATTGCCGCTGCGCTCGGCAAGCAGCGCCTTCAGATAAGCGGCCCGAGGCTCCTGGGGTGAAAGGCGCTGCAGTTCAGCCACGTCTTTGGCGGCGTCAGCATTTTTTTCTAAATCAATAGCAATGCCTGCCCGTGCAACGCGGGCTTCAATATGTTTTGGGTCGGATTGCAGCGTCGCGTCATAGGCTGCCACTGCGGCACGCAGATTACCTTGTACATGCAGCAAAGCACCTTTTTGGTAGCGCACTTCTGCCGAACTGGGTGCCAGGGACTGGGCCCGATCGATGGCTTGCTGGGCCTGGGCAAACTGGCGCTCCCGGATGCGTATTGGCACCTCGGCCAGCCAGACTTCAGGTGCGCGGCTGTCTACCGAGCGGGCATCATCGATTGACTTGAGAGCCGTACGTACATCGCCCAGATCGGCGCTGGCGGCGGCGCGCAACAGCAGCATCTGCACCTGCGTTCCCGGTGGCAAGCCGGCGGGGTTGAACTGCCCTTGCTCAAGCACCATTTTTTGTTTGCCCTGGGCGATAAATGACTGGGCCAGCGGCACAACCACCTCGGCCCGGTTCACCCCCAAACGCAATGCCTCCAGCAGCGCAATTTCGGCCGTAGCCGCTTCGCCGTTGGCCAGCAGCGCCTTGCCCAGCAGCACTTGCACCGGCAACATGTTTTTGTCAATCTGCAGGGCGTTTTTGAGCTGAATGATCGCGCCGGGCAGATCGTTGCGCTCGTATTTACCCAGCGCGTCTTCGTAATAACGGGCGGCTTTGCTGTCAGTGACCGCGTAGCTGCCTGCACTGACAGCACACAGCAAGGCCAGCAAACTGGCTCGGCCCAGGTGGCGGGCGGTGCGCGAAAAGGGGGAGATTGTCATGGGCAAATGGGTTTCCAACCGTGCACACAGTAGGTACGCACACGCTTGGAATTATCAGCTTACTTTAGGTAACCAATGCCCTTATGGGTATAACGGTTACAGCGAAATACCAGAACGGTGTATTTGTTCACGCGCCCCAAGACAGGTGCTACTCCGTTGCCACAAACCGCACAAATCCCCGCGCCCGCAGCACACAGGCCGGGCATTCACCGCAGCCATAGCCCCAGGCGTGGCGGTGAACGCGGTCGCCCAGATAGCAGGTGTGGGTGTGTTCCACGATCAAATCCACCAGAGGTTGCCCACCCAGCTGGTGGGCCAATTGCCAGGTTTGGGCTTTGTCGATCCACATCAGCGGGGTTTCGATCAAATAGCGCTTATCCATACCCAGCGACAGAGCCAACTGCATGGCTTTCATGGTGTCGTCGCGGCAGTCGGGATAGCCAGAGAAATCGGTTTCGCAGACGCCGGTGACGATCACCTCCAGGTCGCGCCGGTACGCCAGCGCCGCGGCCAGGGTCAAAAACAACAGGTTGCGACCAGGCACAAAAGTATTGGGCAGGCCGCCCTCCTCCATTTTGAATTCCATGTCGCGGGTCAACGAGGTTTCGCTCACCTGGCCCAGCACCGATAAGTCGAGCAGGTGGTCTTCCCCCATCTTGCCCGCCCAGTGCGGAAACTGGGCTTTGATCTGCGCCAGCACGTGTAGCCGGGCTTCCAGCTCAACATGGTGGCGCTGGCCGTAGTCAAAGGCCACGGTTTCCACGTGTTCGTATTTAGACAAGGCCAGGGCCAGACAGGTGGTGGAGTCTTGGCCACCAGAGAACAAAACAAGGGCGCGAGAGTGCATGGCGTGGGCTGTGAGAAATTAATAGGACTTACGCCGCGCCGCCCTGTGTCGCCCTCTGGGCACACAAGGGACTTGCGTAAGTCCTGGTAAACGACCCCTTTAAAACCGGGTCAACGGCGCAATTTACCATTCCATGCTCCGACCCAAACGCTTTTTGAAGGCCCTGCTCAACGCCACCGTGGTCCCGCTGGTGGCCTTGCTGCTGGTGTTTGAGGAGTGGGGCTGGGAGCCGCTGGCGCGGGTGATGGACCGGCTGGCGCGGCTGCCGGTGTGGTCGCAGCTGGAGCAATGGATTCGGCGGCTACCGCCCTATGCGGCTATGGCGGTGTTTTTTGTACCCATGTTGACGCTGCTACCCATTAAGCTGCTGGCTGTCTACTGGATCGGCCAAGGGCATGCGCTGCTGGGCCTGCTAGTGATACTGGCCGCCAAGCTGCTGGGCACGGCGGTGGTGGCACGGCTGTTCCACCTGACCCAGCCTGCGCTGATGCAGCTGCCGTGGTTTGCCCGGCTGTATGCGCGCTGGGTGGCTTGGAAAGACGGGGTTATCGACCAGCTCAAAAGCTCACGGCCCTGGCGACTGGCCCACGCACTCGCCCGGCAAGCCCACCGGGCGGTACGCAAACTTATAAGCCTTTTAGGGCTCTAGCGCATATAGAACGTGCGCAAACAGCTATCAAATAAGTAGCAATCACCTATCCCACCGCAGCACCAACGGGTCCAGCCGCCGCGCCGCGTCCAGCAGGCCCGCGCGCACCTCGGGGTGCATGGGCGGGAACGGGTGGCGGCCCGCGTCGCAGGCGATCACCCCGCCTTCCAGCATCAAGGCCTTGGCGGTCAGGATGCCGCCCTGGCGGTTCTCGTAGTT
>CANFZJ010000335.1 GCA_947451445.1 Comamonadaceae bacterium | reverse complement strand
CAATTCACGGCATAGATATTGCATAAAATAGGGCTCTAGCGCAATATCTACGTGCGCAAGCAGCTACATTAAAGATAGCATCCTGCCCACCCCCTTTATGCCCACCTTTTCACTGTCCCAGTCTTTGCGCCGTCTGTGGGCGGTGGACACCTTTCCGTACAGCCTGCGCATCTTTATCGCGCTGAGCAGCACCATGGCGGTGGGCTGGCTGGCGGACGAGATGGCGCTGGTGATGCCCTTGTTTTTGGGCACCATCGCCAGCGCACTGGCCGAGACGGACGACAACTGGCGGGGCCGCCTGAACGCGCTGCTGGTCACGCTGCTGTGCTTTGCACTGGCCTCGTTTGCGGTGCAGGCGCTGTTTGCGCACCCCTGGCTGTTCCCCGTCGGCATGGTGCTGGCGACCTTCAGCCTGACCATGCTGGGCGCCATCAGCCCGCGTTACCAGGCGATTGCCTACGGCACGCTGATTTTGTCCATCTACACCACTATCGGCATGGACCAGCACCGCGGCCATGGCGATGCTTTTTGGCTGGAACCGGTACTGCTGGTGGGCGGGGCGGCGTGGTACGGGCTGTTGTCGGTGCTATGGAGCGCGCTGTTTACCCACCAGCCAGTGCAACAAAACCTGGCCCAGCTGTACCGGGTGCTGGGCGGCTATTTACAGCTGAAGGCGGGCCTGTTCGAGCCGGTACGGGGAATGGACCAGGAGGTGAAGCGGCTGGCGCTGGCGCAGCGCAATGGCCAGATCGTGACGGCCCTGAACGCAACCAAAGAGAGCATCCTGAACCGCATGGAGGCTGTGCCCAGCCACCGCATGCAGTATTACCTGCGGCTGTACTTCATAGCCCAAGAGGTGCATGAGCGGGCGAGCTCGTCGCATTCGCCCTATAGCGAGTTGACCGAGGCGTTTTTTCACAGCGATGTGCTGTTCCGCTGCCAGCGCCTGCTGAACCTGCAGGGGGGAGCCTGCATTCGGCTGGCGCGGCCGATTTTGCTGCGCCAGCCGGTGCGGCCCGATGTGCGCAGCGCCCAGGCGCTGGAAGATCTACAGGCCGCACTGCTCCACCTGGAGGTGCAACCCGAGCCCGGCTGGGAGCGGCTACTGCCGTCGCTGACAGCACTGGCTAAGAACCTGGGCACGCTGCAGAGCCGCCTGAACAGCACCAGCCAGAACGCGGCGGAGGCCGAGCCCCAAGACCACAGCCTGCTGGACCGCTCACCCCAGTCGCTGCGCGAAGCGGTAGACCGGGTGCGCCTGCAGCTGACGCCGTCCACCCCGCTGTTTAGGCACGCGGTGCGGTTGAGCCTGGCGTTGGCCATCGGCTATGGGCTGTTGCACTGGCTGCACGCGCGCCAGGGTTACTGGATTTTGCTGACCACGCTGTTTGTCTGCCAGCAAAGCTTTGGGGCTACGGCCAAGCGCATGGTGCAGCGGGTGCTGGGCACCACGATGGGCCTGGTGGCAGGCTGGGCGTTGTTTCGGCTGTTCCCTAGCCTGCTGGTGCAGTCCCTGTTTGCAGTGGCGGCGGGGGTGGTGTTCTTTGGCAACCGCACCAAGCACTACGCACTGGCCACCGGGGCCATGACGCTGCTGGTGCTGCTGAGTTTTAACCAGATTGGCGACGGCTACGGGCTGATCGTGCCCCGGCTGGTGGACACGGTGCTAGGCAGCCTGATCGCCGGGCTGGCGGTGTTCCTCATCCTGCCCGACTGGCAGGGGCGGCGCATGCACGAGGTGGCGGCCAAGCCGCTGGCCGCCTGCAGCCAGTACCTGCGCGAGATCATGGCCCAGTACCACAGTGGCAAGCACGACGACCTGGCTTACCGCACCGCCCGGCGCAACGCGCACAACGCCGACGCCGCGCTGTCCACCGCGCTGTCCAACCTGTTCCAGGAACCGGGATTTTTGCAGGGCCGGGGCGACAGCGGGCTGCGCTTTTTGCTGCTGTCGCACACGCTGCTGAACTACCTGTCGGCCCTGGGCGCGCACCGCGAAGCCTTGCTGGACGTGGGTGCCGATGCTCCCACCGCACAGGCCGCCGCCCATGTGGAAGCCGTGCTGGACCAACTGGCCCACAGCCTGGCCCGCAACCAGCCGGTGCAGCCGGCCGACACGCTTGAGTCGGCGCTAGTCGATGCGCTGCAGCACCCCGTCGCCGACGCCGCACCGGCCCACCGGGTGGTGCAGGCCCAGCTGGCATTGATCGGCCAGCTGCTGCCACCGCTGCGGGTGCAGGCCGCACGGCTGCTGGCGCTGGACGGGCCGACTCCCGTTTGACGGGTTTCGAAAAATCTATGCATTTAGCGCATGGATGTCCTTAAAGCTGGCCTTGGACAGAAGCCGGGCAGGCTCCTAAAGTCTGGGTTTCAACCTTCTGGGAAAGAAACCTATGACCACCCCTGCGCCCACCCAACACGCGCTGCCCTCGTACCTCAACCCCGACCATGTCGGCCCCTGGGGCATCTTTTTGCAACAGGTAGACCGGGTGGAGCCCTACCTGGGCAACCTGGCCCGCTGGGTCGAAACCCTGAAGCGGCCCAAGCGCATTTTGGTGGTCGATGTGCCGATTCACCTGGACGACGGCTCGGTCGCCCACTTTGAAGGCTACCGCGTACAGCACAACACCTCGCGCGGCCCCGGCAAGGGCGGCGTGCGCTTTCACCAAGACGTGACGCTGTCCGAAGTGATGGCCCTGTCGGCCTGGATGTCGATCAAAAACGCGGCGGTGAACGTGCCCTACGGCGGTGCCAAGGGCGGCATCCGCGTGGACCCCAAAACCCTGTCACGCGGCGAGCTGGAGCGCATGACGCGCCGCTACACCAGCGAAATCGGCATCATCATCGGCCCGAACAAGGACATTCCGGCCCCTGACGTGAACACCAACGAGCAGATCATGGCCTGGATGATGGACACCTATTCCATGAACCAAGGCTCCACCGCCACCGGCGTGGTGACCGGCAAGCCCGTCGATTTGGGTGGCTCACTCGGCCGCCGTGAAGCCACCGGGCGCGGCGTATTTACCGTGGGCGTAGAAGCAGCCAAGCACATCGGGATGGACGTATCCACGGCCCGCATCGCTGTGCAAGGTTTTGGCAACGTGGGCGGTGTGGCTGGCAAGCTATTTGCCGAAGCCGGTGCCCGCGTGGTGGCCGTACAAGACCACAGCGGCACGATTTACCGCGAAGCCGGGTTCGACGTGCCCGCCCTGCTGCTGCATGTCAAAAACACGGGAGGCGTAGGTGGTTTTGCCGGTGCCGAGGTGATTGCCAAAGACGCCTTCTGGGACGTGCCCTGCGACATTTTGATTCCGGCCGCGCTGGAGCAGCAAATTACCAAAGACAACGCCGGACGCATCACCGCCCGCATGGTGATCGAAGGCGCGAACGGTCCGACCACCCCCGAGGCCGACGACATCTTGCAAGAGCGCAACATCCTGGTGCTGCCCGATGTGATCGCCAATGCAGGCGGCGTGACGGTGAGCTACTTTGAATGGGTGCAAGATTTCTCCAGCTTCTTCTGGGACGAAGAAGAGATCAACAAGCGGCTGGTGCGCATCATGCAAGAGGCGTTTGACGCGGTCTGGCAAGTGGCAGAAGAAAACAAGGTCACCCTGCGCACCGCCACTTTCATCGTGGCCTGCAAGCGGATTCTGCATACGCGCGAACTGCGCGGTTTGTATCCGTAACCCCCCAGATCACACACTTCGTGTTTTCATCCCCCCTTTTTTGCAGGGGGGCAAACCCTGCGGCCCGGTGGAGCCGATTACGCGGGGTCCCGGGATAAGGCCACGGCGTTACTGCAGCGTGCCTTTGAGTGCTGCGGGCATGGGGAGTGGCAGGACATCTATGCCTTCATCCAGCAGGGCTTCGGTTTCTGCGGGTGTGGCCTGGCCACGGATGTTGCGGGCGTCGCGCTCGCCGTAGTGGATTTTGCGGGCCTCTTCGGCAAACT
>CANFZJ010000334.1 GCA_947451445.1 Comamonadaceae bacterium | reverse complement strand
CCAGACCCCGCTCAGACTGAGCAACGCAGCGTACCCCGTAGCGCAGCGCAGGGGGCAACGACTTCGGCTCGCCTTTCTTTGGGTTACGTTTCTTTGGCGAAGCAAAGAAAGGTGACTGCGCAGCCGGGCGCACTCCCGGCCAGGGATGCGGGTGGCGTCAACCACCTTACAGAAACTACAAGCCAAATCGACCTCCAGCACATATAGAACCTGCGCAAGTAGCTACAAATTACGTAGCATGGCGAAGATGCCGACCCTCACCCCAACCGCACGCGGTAGAGGGGGGGCATACTGGGCTACGGGGCCTTGGCCGTCGGCTCGCAAGCCCGCAGCGCCTTGCCACCCAGCACGGGCTTCAAGCCGTCCAGCTGGGCTTTCATCGCGGCGTCCACCGCAGGCAGGCGCAGTTGCAGGCCGCGCACTTCGGGGCGGTCCAGCACTACGCGGGCGGTGTGCACGCCGCGCTGGCCTGCGGCGTCCAGGATTTTGTTGGCCGCCGTCTCGCTGGCCGCGCTGCCCAGTGACAAACCGGGCTCCATGCCGCTGGGGGCGGCTTCAAACTTGACGTGCATGCCGCGCAGCTCGGCCTTTTTGCGGTCCAGCACGTCGGTGTTGGCGTAGCGGCCCATGTAGACCAGCCAGCGGCCGGGCTCGACCACCTCGTCCAGCGTCCAGGAGCCAGCGGGCAGGGCGGCGGTGAGCGCTTTGGTTAATGTGCTGCTGCGGCCTGCATCCAGCAAGCCGGCGGTCAGGCATTCGGTGGGGGCCGGGGCGGCGCTGGCGGTACTGGCCACGGCCGCCGGGGCATCGGCAGCGCCGGGCTGCAACACCACCACCATCTCGGGGTGTACCTGTTGCTGCAATCGCTCGGGCTCCGACACCGCCTCGGGCGCAAAGCCGTAGGCCGCCAGCAGGCCCTGCGACCAGGCGAAGTACGCCGCATTCGCCAACAACAACACCAATGCAGCAATTCGGACCATCGGTTTAGCCTTGTTCCATGGGGGTTGGGCGCACGCTGACTTCGGCGCTGGTCACGGTTTGCAGGCCCTGCGCGGTGTGCAGCAGCAGGCCACCGTGCGCGTCCACGCCGCGCGCCGTGCCTACGGTGCCGTCGCTCAACGTGACGGCCCGGCCCTGCAGCAGGTCGCGTTGGGCAAATTGGGCTTGCACGGGGGCAAACCCGGCCAGCTCAAAGGCTTTGACGGCTTGCACCAGCGGGGCGGCGATGCGCAGCAGGGCCTGGCCCGCATCCACGCCCGGCAGCACCTCGTGCAGCCAGGCGGGCGGGGTGGCCAGGCCATCGGCGCTGCGCTCGGCGATGTTGATGCCCACGCCGACCACCACGTAGCGCTGGTCGCCCACGCCGGCGGTTTCGATCAGGATGCCGCCTAGCTTGTGCCCGTGTAGCCACAGGTCGTTGGGCCATTTCAGCTGCAGATCCGGGTGCAGGCTGGCCGCCACGCTGACGCCGACGGCCAGCGACAGGCCCGACCAGTCGGCGGGGGCCAGCGGCAGGGCGATGGAAAACGTGAGCGCATCGCCCACGCCGCTGTGCCATGCACGCCCCAAGCGTCCCCGCCCGGCGGTTTGCTGCTCGGCCACCAGCAGGGTGGGTTCGTACTGCCCGGCGCGGATGCGGCGCATCAGTTCGCTGTTGGTCGAATCGACCTGCGGCAGCACCTCGACGGTGAAGTCGGGCAGCTGCGGGTAGACGGCTTCCCAGATCGCCTCGGCGGGCCAGATCATTTGCGCAACTTGCCCACGCGGCGCTTGGGGGCCAGCAGCGTGCCCCGGCAGCTGGGCGCGCCGCACCAGCAGGGGTATTCGGCCTTGAGCTTGGGGGTGTAGCGCTCTTCCAGCATCAGGCCGTAGTCGTAGTTCAGCTCGTCGCCGGCGGCAATGTCCTGGATGGCGACGATGAAGATGCGGCCGTCTTGCTCGTCGGTTTCGCAATTGGGCTCGCAGGCGTGGTTGATCCAGCGCGAGGCGTTGCCGCCGTAGTTGGCGTCGATCACCCGGTCCGCATCTACATGGAAGTAGAAGGTGTGGTTGGGCTGGCTGGGGTCGTGCGGATGGCGGTCCTGGGCTTCGTCCCAGCTGATGACCTCGCCCACGTACTCGGCCACCACCTCGCCAATTGCAATATTTTGTAACGCAAACACACCTTTGCCGTGTACGCCAGAGCGGCGCACCTGGATGCGGCGACCGGTTTTGGGGCTGGCTTTTGGGCTGGGTTTGGAAGTCACGGCAAAACTCTGTTAACTTAAATAAGGAATCGACTTGCGTATTGGTGCGCAATTCGATGCAAAGACGGATGGATTGTAGAAGTGGCCCCGCCCGCTTGTGCAGCGTCCGCACAGAATACCGAACACGACCCAACCCCTATGACTAAAACCTTGGTGATTGCAGAAAAACCGTCTGTGGCGCAAGACATCGTGCGCGCACTGACCCCGACGGCAGGTAAGTTTGAAAAGCACGACGAATACTTTGAGAGCGACAAATACGTGGTGACCAGCGCGGTCGGCCATTTGGTGGAAATCCAGGCCCCGGAAGAGTTTGACGTGAAGCGCGGCAAGTGGAGCTTTGCGCATCTGCCTGTCATTCCGCCGTATTTCGACCTCAAACCCGTCGATAAAACCAAAACCCGCTTGAACGCCGTGGTCAAACAGGCCAAGCGCAAGGACGTGACCGACATCATCAACGCCTGCGATGCGGGCCGCGAGGGGGAGCTGATCTTCCGCCTGATCGAGCAGTACGCCGGGGGCAGCAAGCCGCTGGCCAAGCCAGTGCGCCGCCTGTGGCTGCAGTCGATGACGCCGCAGGCCATCCGCGACGGCTTTGGCGCGCTGCGCTCCGAGGCGCAGATGCAGGGCCTGGCCGACGCGGCGCGCTCGCGCTCCGAGGCCGATTGGCTGGTGGGCATCAATGGCACCCGCGCCATGACCGCGTTCAATTCGCGCGACGGCGGCTTCTTTTTGACCACCGTAGGCCGGGTGCAAACCCCCACCCTGTCGGTGGTGGTGGAGCGCGAGGAGAAAATCCGCAAGTTCGTTAGCCGCGACTACTGGGAAATCCACGGCACGTTCCAGGCCGAGGCCGGTGCCTACCCCGGCAAATATTTCGACCCCGCATGGAAAAAGCCGCCCCCCGGCCCGGACGGCCAGCCCGACCCCGAGCAGCGCGCCGACCGCGTGTGGAGCGCCGCCCAGGCCCAGGCCATCGCCCAGGCCGCCCGTGGCAAACCCGCCACGGTGACGGAAGAAAGCAAACCCACGACCCAGGCGTCGCCCGCCTTGTTCGACCTGACATCGCTGCAGCGTGAGGCCAACAGCCGCTTTGGCTTTAGCGCCAAAACCACGCTGGCCCTGGCCCAAAGCCTGTACGAACGCCACAAGGCGTTGACCTACCCGCGTACCGACTCGCGCGCCCTGCCCGAAGACTACGTACCCGTGGTCCACGACACCCTGAAAATGCTGGCCAACAGCGGCATGGCGCACCTGGCCCCGTTTGCCAAGCAGGCCATCAGCGGCAACTACGTCAAACCGACCAAGCGGGTGTTTGACAACGCCAAGGTCAGCGACCACTTTGCCATCATCCCCACGCTGCAAGCCCCCAGCGGCCTGAGTGACGCCGAGCAAAAACTGTACGACTTTGTGGTGCGCAGATTCCTCTCGGTTTTCTTCCCCAGCGCCGAATTCCAGGTGACGACGCGGGTCAGTACGGTGGCCACCGAAGGCCAAAAATACGCCTTCCGTACCGACGGCAAGGTGCTGGTCAAGCCGGGTTGGATGGCGATTTACGGCAAAGAAGCTGTGAACGACGACGATGAAAAAGACGGCAAAAATCTGGTCATCGTGCGCCCCGGCGAGGTCGTGCAGACCACCGCTGCTGACGCCAAAGCCCTGAAAACCCGCCCCCCCGCGCGCTACTCCGAAGCCACCCTGCTGGGTGCCATG
>CANFZJ010000333.1 GCA_947451445.1 Comamonadaceae bacterium | reverse complement strand
ATCCTCACCCTGATGCGCTGGAATATTGCGGTGGACGAGGTGATGTTCCTGGGCGGGCTGGAAAAAGGCCCGTTCCTGCGCGAATTCGAGCCCGACTTCTTCTTCGACGACCAGACTGGCCACGTCACCTCCGCCGCGCAGCACGTGCCGGCCGGCCATGTGAGCAGCGGCGTATCCAACCCATCGCACTAAGCCCGCGAACTATTCCGCGCCGCAGCAGTCCATCTGCAGGCTTGTCAACTCTACCCACGGCACACACCCATGCGTCTTGCTTCGCGCTTTTCCAACCTGAAAGCCCAGACCGCCAAAGTCTGGGCTTTGTCGATTCCGTACTTCAAATCCGAAGAAAAATGGAAGGCCCGCGCCCTGCTGGCCGCCATCGTGGCGCTGAACCTGCTGGGGGTCTACCTGCTGGTGCTGCTGAACCAGTGGAACCAGGTGTTTTACGACGCGCTGCAAAACAAGAACGAGCCCGTGTTCTGGCAGCAGCTGGGCCGCTTCACCTACATCGCCTTCGCCCTCATCATTTTGGCGGTGTACAAGTTTTACCTGACCCAGCTGCTGGAAATGCGCTGGCGCGCCTGGATGACCACGCACTACCTGCAGCGCTGGCTGGCCCACAAGGCGTTTTACAAGATGGAGCTGGCCCGCTTCTCCAGCCAAGCCACGCCGGACAACCCCGACCAGCGCATCCAGGAAGACCTGAACCAGTTCACCAGCCTGACCATCGGCCTGGCTATGGGCCTGCTGAATGCGGTGGTCACGCTGGTCAGCTTTGTGGGTATTTTGTGGGGCTTGTCGGGCAACTTCTCGTTCCACCTGGGCGGCACTGAATACTTCGTGCCCGGCTTCATGGTGTGGATGGCGGTGCTGTACTGCGCGGCGGGCAGCGCCATCACCTACTTCATTGGTCGCCCCCAGATCCAACTCAACTTCCAGCAGCAGCAGGTCGAGGCCGACTTTCGCCACCACATGGTGCGGGTGCGCGAATACAGCGAATCCATCGCGCTGGACCACGGCGAAGCGGTCGAAAAAGCCCAGCTCGACACCCGTTTCAGCGCCGTG
Source organism: Comamonadaceae bacterium (assembly GCA_947451445.1). Lineage (GTDB taxonomy): Bacteria > Pseudomonadota > Gammaproteobacteria > Burkholderiales > Burkholderiaceae_C > Rhodoferax_B. The sequence goes on along the minus strand of CANFZJ010000333.1, from coordinate 2,899 downwards.
CTGGCCAACTACCTGAAGCTGCTGAAAGCGCAAAAGAACCTGATCTGGTTCAACAGCTTCTTCGGCCAGGCCGCCGTGGTGTTCCCGTTCATCGTGGCCGCGCCGCGTTTTTTCAGCAACGCCATCCAGCTGGGCGAGCTGATGCAAATATCCTCCGCCTTTGGCCGGGTGCAAGACGCCCTGAGCTGGTTTGTGGACAACTACAGCAGCCTGGCGACCTGGCGCGCCACCACCGACCGGCTCACCTCGTTTGAAGAACAAATTCAGGCTCTAGCGCAATTGGAGTCTGCGCAAGCAGCTATTAATACAGTAGCAAATAACGGATTGCAAACCCATGACCTGCATCTGCGCCTGCCCGACGGCACGCTGCTGCTGCAAGGGCTGAACCTGCAGGCCGGGCCGGGCGACAGCATCTTGCTCAGCGGGCCGTCGGGCAGCGGCAAATCAACCCTGTTCCGCGCGTTTGCGGCGATCTGGCCGTTCTCCAGCGGGCAGGTGGTGCAACCGGCAGACGCCATGTTCATTCCCCAGCGCCCCTACTTTCCCGACGGCAGCCTGCGCAACGCCCTGGCCTACCCCGCGCCCGCCAGCGACTACAGCGACGACACCCTGCGCCAGGCCCTGACGGACGCCCTGCTGCCCGCGCTGGGCACGCAACTGGACGAAGCAGCCGCCTGGGGCCAAAAGCTGTCCGGCGGCGAACAACAGCGCTTGGCCATCGCCCGCGTTTTGCTCAAAAAACCCCGCTGGATCTTTGCCGACGAAGCCACCAGTGCGCTGGACGTGGCGGCAGAGAATATTTTGTATAAAAGACTGCTAGCGCAGGTGCAGTCTGCACAGGGAGCTATTATTTCAATAGCACATCGCCCCGGTGTAGCCGCTTTTCACCAGACACGCTGGACGTTGGAAAAACAGGCCGATGGCGCGGCTGCGCGGTTTGCGGTGGTGCAAAGCAAAGCTTGAGTCGTCAACCCCGCGCAGGCGGAGTTCCAGTGAGCGCCGCAGCTTAAATTCCGCTGGTTTTTTTAACCGCCGACGGGTCTTCGTAGGTCAGCGGCCCTGTAGCCAGCTTGTCCGGGTTCAGCGTCTGGTTGGCGGTTTGCGCCACGTCTACCGCGTTGCCACCGGCGCGCCACAGCTGTTGCAAAAAGTCGAGCAACTTCTTGGACATGGGCTCGGGTGGTGGGTTCTCCACCTTTTTCTCAGCCGCCTTGGGGGCCACCGTCCAGTCTTTGGAGGTTTCCTCGGCGGCTTGTGGCTGGTTCGGGCCGGGCTCTTTGCCGCCTGCCAGCAGTTTGGCGGCTTTGGCCGCTGTTTCGGGCGACTCTTTTTCCAGCGGGTTGGTTATTTTGGGGCTATCTTCGGTGGCAGTCACGGCCTTGGTTTTGGCGGTGGCGCTGGTTTTGGCCAGACCATCCACCGCATCCACACCGTCCACTTTGTCTTTGGCTGCGGGGCTGCCCGTAGCGCGCGCCCGGGCGGCGGTTTCCAGCGCGACGATTTCTTTCAGCGTGGCAGAAATATCCACCTTGACCGAAGGTTCGGGCTTGCGCGCAGCCTCGACCTTGACGGTTTCCTCCTGGATGGCCGTAGTGACCGGCTTGGCCGCTGCCGCGCCGCCGCCCAACTGTGCGCCGACCGCAGCAGGCGGCCAGTTCACGTTGCGATCGACAGGAGGCAGTTGCATGGCTTTACCCAATGAGCATGCCTGAAAAGGGTTTTTTCAGGCTTCGTAATTGGTTAACGGCAGAACTGAGGGGTAATTAAGGCCTATTTTTAAAATATTTAAAAATATTTCGCTGCCGTCTATAAAAAGCGTTCCAGCAAGCGGCGCGAGCCCCGGTCCAGCGCGGTCATGTCTTTGACGCTGAACTGCACACCCGCTCCGCCCGCAATCAACAGCCCGGTACGGCCCAGGCGGCGAATGTCTTCTTCGGTCTTGAGGACAAACTCGGTCAGCCCCCGGTCGGTCTCCACCGTCCACACGCTGGGGGTGGAAAAGGTGGACACGGCTTTCAGGCGCTGGATTTCGGGCACAAATTCACGCGCAGCCAGCTCCACCTCCAACAGCGCCCGCACGGCCACCGGTTGGGCGCTGAGCGGGTCGATCCAGACCAGCTCGTGGCCGTCAGTGCTGACCAGCGAGATGCCCTCGTCCGGCGCGGCGATGGGGAAGGCGCGTACCGGCACCACGCCCGTGTGGCGTTCACCGTTGGCCAACACCACGATCAGGCTGCCAAAAGCATCGCGTTCGAGTTGAAAATTTGCCATCATTAATTTCCTGCAGGGTGGGCTGAATGGATGATGGTGGACGAGAGGCTCAGGCCCTCTTCCTCTGCCTCGGTGCGGCGCAACTGCGCCTCGTACAGCCTAAAGTACGCGCCCTGGCGGGCCATTAACTCGTCGTGCGGGCCGACTTCGACCACCCGGCCGCGGTCCATCACCACCAGCCGGTCGGCCTTGCGCAGGGTGGACAGGCGGTGGGCGATGGCGATGGTGGTGCGGCCTTGCACCAGGTTGTCCAGCGCCTTCTGGATTTCGTTCTCGGTCTCGGTGTCCACCGACGCGGTGGCCTCGTCCAGAATCAGCACGCGCGGGTCGATCAGCAAAGCGCGGGCGATGGAGATGCGCTGACGCTCGCCGCCCGACAGGCCCTGGCCGCGCTCGCCCACCAGCGAGTCGTAGCCCTGGGGCAGCCGCAGGATGAACTCGTGCGCATGCGCGGCGCGGGCGGCGGCGACGATCTCGCTACGGGTGGCTTCCGGTTTACCGTAGGCAATGTTCTCGGCGATGGTGCCAAAGAACAAAAACGGCTCTTGCAGCACCAGCCCGATGTTGCGCCGATAGTCGGCCACAGCGTAGCGGCGGATGTCGGTGCCATCGACCTGGATGGAGCCGT
>CANFZJ010000332.1 GCA_947451445.1 Comamonadaceae bacterium | reverse complement strand
CTGGTGTATGCCATGACGGCGGTGGGTTACGGCGGTTCGTTCGTGGCGTTTACCTACCTGTCGCCCATCCTGCAGGAGCTGGCAGGCTTCAGCAGCAATGCGGTCAGCCTGGTGCTGCTGGTGTACGGCGTGTCGGTGGCGTTTGGCAATATCTGGGGCGGCCGGCTGGCCGACCAACGCGGTCCGATCCGCGCGCTGAAAACCATGTTCACCGGGCTGGCTGCCGTGCTGTTTGCGCTGTCTTTGACGGCATCGCACCCCTGGCTGGCCGTGGCCACGGTGCTGGTGTGGGGCGCATTTGCGTTTGGCAACGTGCCCGGCCTGCAGGTCTATGTGGTGCAACAGGCCCAGCGGGTGGCACCGCACGCTGTGGACGTGGCCTCCGGCCTGAACATTGCCGCCTTCAACCTGGGCATTGCCGGAGGCGCCTGGGGCGGCGGCTGGGTGGTGAGCCACCTGGGGCTGGCGCATACGCCGTGGATCGGTGGCCTGGTGGTGCTGGGCGCGTTAGCCCTGACTGTCTGGAGCGGCGTGCTGGACCGCCGCCCGGCCCGCATTCACAGTGGCGCAGCCGCCGTTTGATAGGCCTGCATCCGTGCGGCAAAGCCAGAGCGCTCCATCAGGCCGCGTGGTTGCTCATTGAGTTGGTGGATGTACAGCTTGCCACCGCGCTGCACGATGGCTTTGAACAGCTGCTCCAGCGCGTCCAGCCCGCTGGCGTCCAGCGAGATCAGCTGCGACGCGTCCAGCTCCACCCGCACACCGTGGTGGTGGCCTTCCACCGCTTGCACGATGGGGTCGATCTTAGCCACCGCGCCAAAAAACAGCGTGCCGTACAGCTTGTAGCGCAGGGCGTCGTCGCTGTCCTCCAGCGGGGCCACGCGAAACAGCGTACTCATGCGCCGGATGAAGAAAATGCAGGCCAGCACCATGCCCACCTCCACCGCCACCGTCAGGTCAAACACCACCGTCATAAAAAACGTGCCCAGCAACAGCGTGCGGTAGTGGCTGCTGAACTGGCGCAGCCGCACAAACTCGTGCCATTCGCCCATGTTCCAGGCCACAAACAGCAAAATACCCGCCAGCACCGCCAGCGGGATGTACAGCGCCAGCGGCGCGGCCACCAGCACCACGGCGGCCAGCACCAGCGCATGCACGATGCCCGCGATGGGCGAGGTGGCCCCGGAGCGGATGTTGGTCACCGTGCGCGCAATCGTCCCCGTGGCGGGCATGCCACCGAAAAACGGCACGATGAAGTTGGCAATGCCCTGCGCCATCAGCTCCTGGTTGGGGTCGTGCTTCACGTGGTGCGGGTCATTGGCCAGCTGGTCGGCCACGCGGGCACACAGCAGCGATTCGACCGCCCCCAGCAGGGCGATGGTCAGCGTGGGCGTGACCAGCAGGCGCACCGTGTCCCAGCTGAAGTCAGGCAGCGCGAACACCGGCAGGCCACTGGGGATGTTGCCGAACTTGCTGCCCAGCGTCTGCACCGGCAGGTGCAGGCCCCAGGCCAGCAGCGACAGCGTGACCAGCGCCACAATCGGCCCCGGTACGCGGGCAAAGGTGTTCACCCGGCGGCCCTCCAGCAGGCGGATCAGCGGCGAGCCCTGCACAAACACCCGGGGCCAGACAAACAACCCCAGCACGCACACCGTGCCCAGTGCCAGCGCGTACCAGTTGACGGTGTGGATGTGCAGCGCAATCGCCTTGATCTGCGAGAAAAAGTCGCCCGGCATCTTGGCAATCTCCAGCCCCAGCCAGTCCTTCACCTGCGACAGCGCAATCAACACCGCAATGCCGTTGGTAAAGCCGATCACGATGCTCACCGGCACATAGCGCACCAGCGTGCCCAGCTTGAACAGCCCCAAGGCAAACAGCAGCACCCCGGCGCAGGCGGTGGCAATCAGCAGATTGGCCAGCCCGTAGCGTTCGACGATGCCGTACACGATGACGATGAACGCCCCGGCCGGCCCGCCAATCTGCGCCGTGGTGCCGCCCAGGGCGGAGATGATGAACCCGGCGATGATGGCCGTCCACAGCCCCGCCTCGGGCTTGAGCCCGCTGGCAATCGCAAACGCCATCGCCAACGGCAGCGCCACGATGCCCACCGTCAGCCCCGAGCCCACATCCTTGGCCAGCCGCTCCCGGCTGTAGCCCCTCAGTGCATCCAATAGGCGGGGGTGGAAGCGGGCGAGGGGCAGGGTCATGGTGGTGCGGTTCTTAGCCGATGCGCATGCCCGGCTGGGCGCCGGGGAAGGGTTCCAGCACGTAGACGCCGGGTTGTTGTTTTTCATCGGCGTGGCTTGCAGCAAGGACCATGCCTTCGCTGATGCCGAACTTCATCTTGCGCGGTGCCAGGTTGGCGACCAGCACGGTGAGCTTGCCGATGAGCTGCTCGGGCGTGTAGTGCGCGGCGATGCCGCTGAACACGTTGCGGTGGCGGCCTTCGCCCGCATCCAGCGTCAGGCGCAGCAGCTTGGTGGAGCCTTCGACCGGTTCGCAGTGGACGATGTGGGCGATGCGCAAATCGACCTTGGCGAAGTCGTCGATGGTGATGGTGGGGGCGATATCTTCGCCGCCGGGCACTATCATTTCTGTAGCTGCCACCGCAGGTTCTGCTTGCGCTGGGGGCTCAAACAATGCATCAAGCTGCTTGATGTCCACGCGCTGCATCAGGTGCTTGTAGTCGCCAATGGTGTGGCCTGCGCCCAGCAGCGTGTCGGCATCGGCAAAGCCCATGGGGGTGACGTTCAGGAAAGATTCCACCTGCGCGGCCAGCGCGGGCAGCACGGGTTTGAGGTAGATGGTGAGCAGGCGGAAGGCTTCGATGCAGGTGCTGCACACGTCTTGCAGGCGGGCGTCGGCGCCTTCTTGCTTGGCCAGTTCCCAGGGCTTGTTGGCGTCCACGTAGGCGTTCACGCGGTCGGTCAGCAGCATGGTTTCGCGCAGCGCCTTGGCGTATTCGCGGCCATCAAAGAGTGCTGTAATGCTCTCTTTTTGAGAGCTTATTGCGCCCGTCAATGCTGTGCCATCGGCCGATAAGGCGCTTAACTTGCCGCCGAAGCGCTTGGCCAGGAAACCCGCCGCGCGGCTGGCGATATTGACGTACTTGCCGATCAAATCGCTGTTCACCCGCGCCATGAAGTCGTCGGCGTTGAAGTCGATGTCTTCATTCCGCGCCGACAGCTTGGCCGCGATGTAGTAGCGCAGCCACTCGGGGTTCATACCCAGGCCCAGGTACTTCAGCGGGTCCAGGCCGGTGCCACGGCTCTTGCTCATTTTTTCGCCGTTGTTGACGGTCAAAAAGCCGTGCACAAACACCGAGTCCGGCGTTTTGCGGCCGCTGAACTTCAGCATGGCGGGCCAGAACAGGGTGTGGAAGGTGACGATGTCCTTGCCGATGAAGTGGTACTGCTCCAGCTCCGGCTGGGCCATGTAGGCCTCAAAATCTTCGCCGCGCTTGTCCAGCAGGTTCTTGAGCGACGCCAGGTAGCCCACGGGTGCGTCCAGCCACACGTAGAAGTATTTGCCAGGTGCGTCGGGAATCTCGATGCCGAAGTAGGGCGCGTCGCGGCTGATGTCCCAGTCGCCCAGGCCTTCGCTGGTGGTTCCATCGGGGTTGGTGCGCACGCTGAACCATTCCTTGACCTTGTTGGCCACCTCGGGCTGCAGGCGGCCGTCTTGGGTCCAGCTTTCCAGAAACGCCACGCAGCGCGGGTCGGACAGCTGGAAGAACAGATGCTCGGAGCTTTTCAGCTCGGGCTTGGCACCCGACAGGGCCGAGTAGGGGTTGATGAGGTCGGTGGGCGCGTAGACCGAGCCGCAGACTTCGCAGTTGTCGCCGTACTGGTCTTTGGCGTGGCACTTGGGGCACTCGCCCTTGATGAAGCGGTCGGGCAGAAACATGTTCTTTTCGGGGTCGAAGAACTGCTCGATCACCTTGCTGGAGATCAGGCCGTTGGCCTTCAGG
>CANFZJ010000331.1 GCA_947451445.1 Comamonadaceae bacterium | reverse complement strand
GGTCTACCTGATGGGCATGCGCGAAAACCCCTCGGACAGCTTCCGCTACCTGCGCATCCCGGTGGACGCGCAAGACAGCATGGACGGTTTCATGCGCCTGCGCACCGCCCTGGCGGACCCTGCGCTGCGGGCGCGGGCCGTGCAGCGCTACGCCCACAAAGCCGTAGACAGCCAACGCCCCGAGCTGGTCCAGCAACTGGCGGAATCGGCTACGCGGGCGATGGCGTTGTTTGCCGGTGTGCCCGGTGGCGGCGCAAAGAATGGCGGTCTGCAAGCCATTGCCGACTTCATGGAAACCAACGTGCCCGAGGCCGAGCGCGCCAAGGCCGGTGAGGTGCTGGTGCGCATCCTGAACGGCGTGTTGTTCGAGCTGGTACAAATCACCCAGGAGCAAGCAGGTTTGCCGACCCTGGCCCCGGATGAAAAAACCCAGAGCTTCATGACCCAGGCGGTGCTGGCGTTGAGCGACGCCCAGCTGTACCCTGCGCCTATGGCCTTTGCGTTGACCGACTTCACCCAGGTGCAGGCCAGCGTGTTCCAGGTGGCGCGCGCGCCGGGTAAAAAGGTGGTGTACCTGGGTTGTGCCTTTTTGATACTCGGCGTGTTTGCCATGCTGTACGTGCGGGAGCGCCGGGTGTGGGTATGGCTCAGTGCGCAAGACGACCACACCCACGCCACCATGGCCCTGTCCACCAACCGCAAGACGATGGACGGCGACCGCGAATTTGACCACCTCACAGCCAAGTTGATTGGGGCTAAGGAAACACCATGAACACCGCTAACACCGTAACGGCACCCAAAACCATCCAACTTAACGCGGGCACTTTCGCCCGCCGCAGCCCGTTCGACTGGCTGTTTGCCGCGCTGGTGCTGGCCGGTGGCCTGTTCACCTTCAGCCGCTACATGGACTTTATGGATGTCTATGAAAAAGGCATTCTGATCGGGGCCATGCCCGCCGCCATCTGGATGGGGTGGTTCTGGCGGCCACTGCGGGTGTTGATGCTGGTGGTGGTGGCGCTGTCGCTGCTGGCCATCAACGCTTACCAGATCGACGGGCACGGTAGCCTGCCCCGGTCGGAAACCGTGTTCTGGTTGAAGTACTTTTTGTCCAGCCAGTCGGCCATTTTGTGGATGAGCGTGCTGTTCTTCATGGCCACTGTTTTTTACTGGCTGGGCATGGCGTTCTCGGGCGGCAACAGCGCCAGCATGGAAACACTAGGCTCGCGCATCACCTGGGCGGCGGTGACCATGGCGCTGGTCGGCACCATGGTGCGTTGGTACGAGAGCTACTTGATCGGGGCCGATGTAGGCCACATACCGGTCAGCAACCTGTACGAAGTGTTTGTGCTGTTCTGCTGGCTTACCGCCACCTTCTACCTGTACTTCGAGGCGCAATACAACACCCGGGCCCTGGGGGCGTTTGTGCTGCTGGTGGTCAGCGCGGCGGTGGGGTTTTTGCTTTGGTACACGGTCATCCGCGAGGCGCATGAAATCCAGCCCCTGGTACCGGCCCTCAAAAGCTGGTGGATGAAGCTGCACGTACCCGCCAACTTCATCGGCTACGGCACGTTTTCGCTGGCGGCCATGGTGGCTTTTGCCTACCTCATCAAGCAACAGGCCACCGAGACGCGCTGGCACAAGCTCACCCCGCTGTGGCTGCTGGGCATCGTGCTGTGCTTCATGCCGCTGGTGTTCCGCAAGACCACGGCCGAGGCGGGCGGCAGCTACTGGGCGGTGTATTTTGCGATTTCGGCGGCCATCATGGGCGGCATCTTGTGGGGCCGTCAACGCATCGCATCGCGCCTGCCCAGCCTGGAGATTCTGGACGACGTGATGTACAAGTCCATCGCCGTGGGCTTTGCCTTCTTTACCATTGCCACCGTATTGGGCGCGCTGTGGGCCGCCGAGGCCTGGGGCGGTTACTGGAGCTGGGACCCGAAGGAAACCTGGGCGCTGATCGTCTGGCTCAACTACGCCGCCTGGCTGCACATGCGGCTGATGAAGGGCCTGCGCGGCACCGTGGCGGCCTGGTGGGCGCTGGCCGGGCTGGGCGTGACCAGTTTTGCCTTCCTGGGGGTCAATATGTTTCTGAGCGGCTTGCATAGTTACGGAACCTTGTAAGACTACGGGTTCTCGTACGACTGATACCTACACTTACAGGACCCACCATGCTGATCAAGACCCAAGCCGACGGATTCCTCCACCCCGTCTCCAGCGACATCACCCCGCAAGGTATCTACACCGGGCGGCGCGACATGGTCCGGTTGATGGCCAGCGGCGTGGCCGGGGCGGCGTTGGCAGGCTGGGCCGGGCGGCAAGCGTTGGCGCAAACCGGTCCCAAGCTGGCCGGGGCCAAGTCCGCCGTGCCGGGCGCAGTCACCATGGAAAAGGTGACCGACTACAAAGACGCCAGCACGTACAACAATTTCTACGAATTCGGCACCGACAAAGCCGATCCGGCCAAAAATGCAGGCACCCTGAAAACCACGCCCTGGACGGTCGAGGTCGAAGGCCTGGTCAAAAAGCCCGCCAAGTACACGCTGGAAGACCTGCTCAAACTCAGCCCCATGGAAGAGCGCGTTTACCGCCTGCGCTGCGTGGAAGGCTGGTCCATGGTGATCCCCTGGGTGGGTTATTCCCTCAGCGCGCTCATCAAGCTGGTGGAGCCCACCAGCAGCGCCAAGTTCATTGAATTCGTCACCCTGGCCGACCCCAAGACCATGCCCTTCGTCGGCTCCCGCGTGCTGTCCTGGCCGTATGTGGAGGGTCTGCGCATGGACGAGGCCATGCACCCGCTGGCGCTGCTCACCTTTGGCATGTACGGCGAGGTGCTGCCCAACCAGAGCGGCGCGCCTGTGCGGCTGGTCGTGCCATGGAAGTACGGCTTCAAAAGCGGCAAGAGCATCGTCAAAATCCGCTTCACCGACAAGCAACCCGCCACCGCCTGGAACAAAGCCGCCGCCAACGAATACGGCTTTTATTCCAACGTCAACCCCGACGTAGACCACCCCCGCTGGAGCCAGGCCACCGAGCGCCGCATTGGCGAAGACGGCCTGTTCGCCAAAAAGCGCAAGACCCTGGTGTTCAACGGCTACGAGGCCCAGGTGGGGCAGCTGTACGCGGGCATGGATTTGAAGAAGAACTTCTGATTCGACGCCCTTGCCTTACGCCCTCTCCCGCGCGCGGGAGAGGGTTGGGCTGAATGCACGAACCCACCATGAAAAAACTCCTCCTCCACCCCGCTGCCAAGCCGCTGCTGTTCACGCTCTGCCTGCTGCCCTTCGCCTGGCTGGTCTACGGTGCCTTCACCGACGGGCTGGGCGCTAATCCAGCTGAGTATTTGATCCGCTCCACCGGCGATTGGACGCTGCGGTTCATCTGCATCGTGCTGACCGTCACTCCGCTGCGCACCCTCACCAATACCCCCGGGCTGGCCCGGTTTCGCCGCATGCTGGGCTTGTTTGTGTACTTTTACGTGGTGCTGCACCTGTTGAGTTACAGCGGGTTTGACATGGGCTTTGACCTGGCCGACATCGCCAAGGACATCGCCAAGCGGCCGTTCATCTTGGTGGGGTTCAGTGCTTTCGTGCTGCTGACGCCCCTGGCCGCCACCTCGTTCAACCGTGCCATCAAGGCCCTGGGAGCCAAGCGCTGGCAGCTGCTGCACAAGCTGGTCTACCTGATCGCCGGGCTGGGCGTGCTGCATTTCTTCTGGATGCGGGCGGGTAAACACAACTTTGCCGAGGTGGCCGTCTACGCTGCCATCATCGCCGTGCTGCTGGGTTGGCGGGTGTTGCAGTTTATGAAGAAAAAAGGCCTCCAGCGCATATCTGCTGTGCGTGGGTAGCTATAGAAAAGATAGTTTTCCGGGCGGGGCGCTTGTTACAAACTAGTAACATTCCACGCCATATGAAAAGCAATACACCCAGTCTCTTGGCCTTGGCGCTGCTGGCCTGCAGCGCCGGCAGCCAGTCCGCCGAACTCG
>CANFZJ010000330.1 GCA_947451445.1 Comamonadaceae bacterium | reverse complement strand
CCTGTGCCACCGCATCATGGTGATGGTCGAAGGCAAGGTGATGGCCATCGGCACGCCTGCCGAAATCCGGGGCAACAAACAAGTTCTCGACGCGTATCTAGGAGCCTAACCATGAGCGACACCTGTATTGAATTTGACGACGTGGTGGCCGGGTACAAGGACTTCATGATCCTGAACAACCTGAGCTTCAAGGCCAAAACCGGCTCCATCACCCTGCTGCTGGGCCCCAACGGCGCGGGCAAATCCACGGTGCTGAAAACACTGTTTGGCCTGCTCAAGCCGCGCCAAGGCAGCATCAAGCTGCACGGCGAGCCAATAGGCGGCGCAACGCAAAAAGAGCTGCTGGCCAAGGGCATCGCCTTTGTGCCGCAGGGGCGCAACCTGTTTGGCCAGCTGTCGGTATGGCACAACCTGGAGCTGGGCGGCATCACCATCGGCAAAGAGCTGACGCACCAGCGCATCCCCGAGGTGCTGGAGTTCTTCCCGCGCGTCAAACAGCGCATGCACAGCATGGCGTCGGCCCTGTCGGGCGGCGAGCAAAAGCAGCTGGAAATCGGCCGCGCCCTGCTGCTGCGCCCCAAGGTGATCCTGATCGACGAACCCAGCATCGGCCTGAGCCCGATGGTGGTGGGCGACGTATTCAAGCTGCTGCGCAAACTGGCCGACCAGGGCACCACGGTGCTGATGGTGGAACAAAACGTCAAGAGCGCCTTGAAAATATCCGACGAAGCCATCGCCCTGGAGTCCGGGCGCTTAGTATTGCAAAAACCCGCCAGCGAGCTGCTGGCCGACCCCCATATCGAAAGGCTGTTTTTAGGTGGAGCGCACGCTGCACCTGCGGTGGCCGCTACAAATTAAGGAGTAATTAACGTATGAGCGATTTTCTAGTCAACACCAACCGCGAGCCGCTGCAGGCCTCGTTCAGCGACGCGGCCAACCCGCTGGGGCTGGACGGCATCGAATTCATCGAATACGCCACCCCCAAGCCCCAGGCTTTGGGCCAGGTGCTGGAGATGATGGGCTTCAAGCCGGTGGCCCGCCACCGCTCGCGTGAAGTGCAGCTGTACCGCCAGGGTGACTTGAACATCGTGGTCAACGGCAACCCGTCGGACCTCAAAGGCGGGGCCAACGCCAGCGACGTACCGACCATCTCGGCCATCGCCCTGCGCGTGCGCGACGCCCGTGCGGCCTACCAGTACGTACTGGAACGCGGCGCCTGGGAGGTCACCACCCACGCCCAGGTGATGGAGCTGAACATCCCCGCCATCCACGGCGCGGGTGGCAGCCGCATCTACTTTGTGGACCGCTACAAAGAATTCTCCATCTACGACGTGGACTTCATCCCTATCCCGTCGGTAGAACAAAAACCCGCCGCCACCGCCGGCCTGCACTTCTTTGGCGTGGTGCAGTACATCGGCCCCGAGCGCAGCAACGACTGGATCGAGTTCTACAGCGCGCTGTTTGGCCTGTCGCTCATCCCCGACGAAGAGCGCTTTGGCATCATGCCCAAGGGCACGCTGCTGCGCAGCCCGGCGCTGGATGCCGCCAACCGCTTCATGCTGCAGCTGATCGAACCCGAGGTAAACGTGATCGACGCCGACGAGCGCCTGCAACGCATCGGCCTGGGCGTGCCCGACGTGCTGGCCGCCGTGGCCGCGCTGCGCAAGCTGGGCGTGGAGTTTGTGGAAACCCAGGCGGCGCATACGGAGAGCCGGGGGGCAATCACCAAAACCTACCTCGGCTCGGTAGTTTTCGAGTTGGTCCACAGCGAAAAAGCATGATGAACCGCCACACCATCCAAGGCTTCGGCATGGACACCATCACCCTGGCCGGGCCGCTCAAGGCCAAGCTGAAGGCCATGGTGGACGCCGGTTTTACCCAGGTGATGCTCAAGGCCAACGACATCGTGGGCCACCCGGACGGCATGGACGCCGCCGTGGCCGAGGTCAAGGCCAGCGGCCTGCGCGGCACCGGTTTTCAGGTGCTGCGCGACTTTGAAGGCCTGAGCGGCCACCTGCACGAATACAAAATCGACATCGCCAAAGCCATGCTGCAAATGGCCGCCGCGCTGGACTGCAAGGTGCTGCTGGCCTGCTCAAGCACCTCGGCCCACGCCACCCAAGACCTGGACCTGATCGCCAAAGACCTGCGCAAACTGGCCATGTTGGCCATTCCCTACGGCATTCGCATTGCCTATGAAGGCCTGTCCTGGGGCCGCACGGTGAACGAGTTCACCACCGCCTGGGACGTGGTGTGCCGCGCCGACTGCCCGAACTTGGGGCTAGGCATCGACGCGTACCACATCGTCGCCGCCAAGACTTCGCTGGAAGAAATCGACTACCTGGACCCGCGCAAAATCTTCCTGGTGCAGCTGGCCGACTTCATGTGGCAAGAAACCAAAACCTTTGAAGAGCGCATGACCACCGCGCGCACCTACCGGGTGTTCCCCGGCGAAGGCGTGCACAGCGAGCAGATCGTAGACCTGGTGCTGCGCCTGGACAAGCTGGGCTACCAGGGCGACTACAGCTTTGAAGTCTTCAACGACGACTACGTCAACCTGCCCTTGCCCGTGGTGGCCGAGCGCGCCCGCAAAAGCGCCCTGTGGCTGAACGAAGACGTGCTGCGCCGCTCTACCCCGCTGCCCAACGACATGCGCCTGAAACAGCGCAACCTGGCTTAAATCCATGCCCACTCCCGCCATAGCGACGTTGCGGCGTTGCGCTGTTGAACGGCACACCCCCTGCGGCGACGGCCACACCGTCTGGCACGTCTGGGGCCAGCCCGGTCCGCAGCGTCCGCTGTTGCTGCTGCACGGCGGCAGCGGCAGCTGGACCCACTGGCTGCGCAACATCCAGCCCCTGGTCGATGCCGGGCGGCAAGTATGGATACCCGACCTGCCCGGCTTTGGCGACTCGGCCCTGCCCGCTGACGGCCTGGACGCCGATGCCGTGCCCGCCCCGCTGGAGGCGGGCCTGCAGCGGCTGCTGGGCACGCAGGCGGTGGATGTGGTCGGGTTCTCGTTCGGCGGCATGGTCGGCGGCTTTTTAGCGCAGGCGCATCCAGCCCGGGTGGCCCGGCTGGTGCTGGTCGGCGCGCCCGGCCTGGGCCTGGGCGGACGCCACAGCGTGCGGCTCAAAGGCTGGCGGCATTTGCCCACCACGGCCCAGCAAGAAGAAGTGCACCGCTACAACCTGGCCGCGCTGATGCTGCACGACCCCGCAGCCATCGACGCCCAGGTGCTGGCGCTGCACGTGGCCAACGTCTGGCGCGACCGCATGCCCGCCCGCCGCCTGTCCAACACCGACGCACTGGCCGTCGCCCTGCAGCAGGTGCGCTGCCCCGTACACGCCATTTATGGCCGCGAAGACCCGCTGTACCTTGGCCAACTGGATGCACTGGCCACCGCCCTGCACGCCGCCCCCACTTTCCAAGCGCTCCAACTGATAGCCCACGCAGGCCACTGGGTGCAGTTTGAGCACGCCCACGCCTTCCACAGCGCACTCCTTCCCTTATTGACATAAGCCATGACCACTACCCAACCCCTGTGCGGCCTGATCGGCTCCGGCATCCAGCTGTCGCTGACCCCCGCCATGCACGAAGAAGAAGCCCGCCACCACGGCCTGCGCATGCACTACCAGCTGATCGACCTGGACGTGACCGGCAGCAGCATGGAACAGCTGCCCACGCTCATCCAGGCCGCCCGCATGATGGACTTTGCCGGGCTCAACATCACCTACCCGTGTAAACAAGCGGTGATACCGCTGCTGGACGACCTGTCGGACGAGGCCCGTGCCATCGGTGCAGTCAATACCATCGTCTTTCAAAACGGCAAGCTCACCGGCCACAACACCGACGGCAGCGGCTGGGCCTGGGGCTTTCGCAATGCCCAGCCCGATGCCGACGTGACCCGCGTGGTGCTGCTGGGCGCTGGCGGCGCGGGTTCGGCCATCGCCCATGCCCTGCTGCGCCTGGGTGCGCAAGCGCT
>CANFZJ010000329.1 GCA_947451445.1 Comamonadaceae bacterium | reverse complement strand
CTGCCGATGGAAGCACCCAGGTCGTCAGCCAAATGGGCGACTGCCCGCTGTGCATTACCACCGGTGCACCACCGCCGACAGCACACACCGTGCGGGTCGCACCGGCCCAGCCCCTGGCCTACGCGCTGCGCAGCATCCCCGCCGCGCACATCGCCAGCCGCACCGCCGCGCCGCTGCCCGCGCGCGGGCCACCCACCATCCTCTGAGCTATCAAATTTGTAGCTGCTTGCGCAGGCACTGTCTGCGTGGGCGGCTGGTTTTTCTTTGAATTTCAGAGGTTGTTCCCATGGCTTTTTCATTTGCTACTAAATTCGTAGCTACCTGCGCACTGTCTATCTGCGCCAGCAGCTCTTTTGCCCATATAACCCTGGCCGACCAGGCGGCACTGGCAGGCACCTATTACCGGGCCACCCTGCGCGTGGGCCACGGCTGCGACGGGTCGGCCACCACGGCCATCCGCGTGGCCATTCCCAGCGGCTTCAAAGACGCCAAACCCATGCCCAAGCCTGGCTGGACGCTGGCGCTGACCGCCACCGACATCACCTGGACCGCCAGCCCCGGCAACGCCCTGCCCGACGCGTATTACGACGAGTTCGTGCTGCGCGGCGGCCTGCCCGCAACGGACGGACCGATGTGGTTCAAAGTACTGCAAACCTGCGAAAAAGGCAGTGTGGACTGGTCGCAAATACCCGCCAGCGGCACCGACGCCCACAGCCTGAAGAACCCCGCCGCGCTGCTGGAGACCCTGCCCAGCGACCACGTTGGCCACGCCCACTGAGCGCGCCATGGCAAACATCCCTAGCCCCCCACCCGGCCCATCCGCGACCTCCCGCTTCTATGCCCTGGCCTGGCGCTGGCACTTCTACGCCGGGCTGTACGTCGTCCCGTTTCTGCTGATGCTGGCCGTGACCGGTTTGGTCATGGTCTTTTTCACCGGCTTTCAAACCCGTCTGGGCATGACCACCCATGTGGCGCCTCAGGGCCAGGCCCTGGCGGTGACAGCCCAGGCCGCACCCGTGCTGGCGCAGTTCCCCTCCGCCCAGCTCAAGGAGTACATCGCCCCCAAAACGCCGGACGTGGCCAGCTGGTTTTTGATGGTGCATGACGGCGTGACCGATGCCGTGGCCGTCAACCCCTACACCGCCGAGGTGCTCAAGGTGGTCAACAAAGACACAACCGTCTTTGCCTGGGCCGAGAAGATCCACGGCAAGCTGCTGCTGGGCGAAACGGGCGGCCACTTTGTCGAAGTGGCCGCCGGGCTGGGCATGGTGATGGTCGTTACCGGCCTGTACCTGTTCTGGCCGCGCAAGCAAAGCCGCTGGTCCGAGGTGCTGCTGCCCGACTGGCGGGCCACGGGCCGCAAGTGGTGGAAGTCGCTGCACGCCAGCCTGGGGTTTTGGCTGAGCGTGGTGCTGTCCTTGTTTTTGCTGACCGGCATGGCGTGGACGGGCGTGTGGGGCGGCAAGCTGGTGCAGCCCTGGAGCAGCTTTCCGGCCACCAAGTGGGACGCCGTACCCACCTCGGACGCGACCCACGCCACGTTGAACAGCGGCGGTTTGCACGACGTGCCCTGGGGGCTGGAGCAAACGCCGTTGCCCGTGTCCGGCTCGTCGGCAGGCACGCCGGGCATCCGCGTGGGTGAAGCCGTCAACCTGGACGGCGTGGCCGCCCTGGCCCAGCGGCTGGGCTTTGCCGGGCAGTACCACATCAACCTGCCGCAGAACGCCCAGGGCGTGTATTCCATCTCGGCCGACACCATGAGCGGCGACCTGGCCAACCCGTTCCAGGACCGCTTTGTCCACGTGGACCGCTACACCGGGCGCATCCTGGCGCAGGCCGGCTATGCCGACTACGCCCCCGTGGCCAAGGCGATGGCGGTGGGCATTGCGCTGCACCAGGGCGACGTGGGGCTGTGGAGCGCCTGCGCCAACGTGGTGTTTTGCCTGGCCGTGGTGGCGCTGTGCGTGAGCGGCGTGGCCATGTGGTGGATCCGCCGCCCCCAAGGCAGCGGCCGCCTGGCAGCGCCCAGCGTGCCCGCCCCGTCCCCCCTGTGGAAGGGCGGCGCGGTGGTGATGCTGTTGATCGCGCTGGCCTTCCCCCTGGCCGGTGGCGTGCTGCTGGCGGTGTTGCTGCTGGACTGGTTGCTCATCTCGCGCATTTCAGCGCTGAAAACTGTTTTGTCTTGAACGGAGTACATACTATGAAATTAATAGCTATCACCGCAGCATTAGTCTGCGCCAGCGGCCTTTTACATGCCCAAAACGTAGCCGTGCAAAACGCCTGGGCCCGCACCAGCGTGCAGGGCCAAAAGGCCACTGGCGCGTTCATGACGCTGACCGCCAAAGAAGCCACCACGCTGGTCGCCGTATCCACCCCGGTCGCCGCCGTGGCCGAGGTGCACGAGATGAAGATGGAGGGCGACGTGATGCGCATGCGTGCTGTGCAAGGCGGCCTGGCGCTGCCCGCGGGCAAGCCTGTGGCCCTGAGCCCCGGCGGCTACCACGTCATGCTGATGGACCTGAAAGCCGCCCTGCCCAAGGACAGCACCATCCCCATGACCCTGCTGTTCAAAGACGCCAAGGGCGTGGCAAGCAAGCTCGAACTGAAGCTGCCCGTGGCCACCGCCGCGCCTATGGGCATGGCCGAGCACAAGCACTAACCGGGCCTTCATTGGGGTAAGCTGTACCACCCGTACAGCCCCCCAAAACAGGAGACCCCATGAGCGATACCCCCGCCTTTGATTTCAGCAAATTCGTACCCGGTTTTGACTTTTTACAAAAGCTGGGCAAAGGCGCTGGCAGCAGCGCTCCGGCCATGGGCGGCTGGGTCGCCCCCACGCTGAATGTGGAAGAACTGGACAAGCGCATCACCGAGCTGAAAGCCGTGCAGTTCTGGCTGGACCAAAACGCCGTGGGCCTCAAAGCCACCATCCAGGCGCTGGAGGTGCAAAAAATGACGCTGGCCACCCTCAAAGGCATGAACGTCAGCATGGGCGAACTGGCCGAGGCCTTCAAACCCAAGCCTGCGGCCCCTGCCCCACAAGCCGCTGAACCTGCGCCCCCACCACCCGCCTCGCCCCCGGCAGCCGAACCCGCCGCCGAAGCGCCCGCCGCCCAACCCGGCCTGGTAGACCCGCTGAAATGGTGGGGTTCGCTGACCGAGCAGTTCCAGCACATCGCCGGGGCCGCGCTGAAAGACGCCGACACCCAGGCCGCGATTGAGAAAAGCAAAACCCTGGCCGCCAACTTTGCCGCCGACGCCATGAAAAGCGTGGGCGAAATAGCCAAAGCCGCCCGCTCCACCGTCGTCCCGCCCACCCCCCCCGCAGCCAAGGCCGCAGCCAAAAAAACCCCGGCGAAAAAAGCCCCGGCCAAGAAGGCAGTGGCTAAAAAACGCGTGGGCTGATGGCCAACGCAACGGAACAGGTCTGACTCCCTCTCCCGCGCGCGGGAGAGGGAGTCAGGCAGACGCCATCCAAGCTCCCTTTTGCCCATGAAACTCTTTCCCCACGCCCACGCCACCCACCCCGACTGGCGCATGGCTGCAGGCCTGGTGCTGGCGCAGTTGCACGCCCAGATGGCCCTGCCCGACTACGCCGACACGCCCACGCTGGGCCTGCTCTACATCACCGACCATTACGCGGCGCAGGCACAGGACATCCTGGACCACCTCAGCGGCGAGCTGCCCGAGGTAACCGACTGGTCCGGCACGGTGGGCCTGGGCATTGCGGCCAACAACGTCGAATACTTTGACGAGCCCGCACTCAGCCTGATGCTGTGCGACCTG
The DNA here is from genome assembly GCA_947451445.1 of Comamonadaceae bacterium. Taxonomy (GTDB): domain Bacteria; phylum Pseudomonadota; class Gammaproteobacteria; order Burkholderiales; family Burkholderiaceae_C; genus Rhodoferax_B. The sequence continues at coordinate 200 of CANFZJ010000329.1, read as the reverse complement.
CCCGCCGACCAGTACCGCGTGTTCTCCGGCGTGGCCCCGCTGGGCCTGGCGTTTGAGGCGCACACCGCGCTGGTCCACGCCGACGCGGCCACGCCCGACCTGACCGAGCTGGTGTCTGAGATGGCGCTGCGCACCGACACCGGCTACCTGTTTGGCGGCCTGGCCTCCAGCCGCAGCCGCTCGGTGCAGTTTGCGGTGGG
>CANFZJ010000328.1 GCA_947451445.1 Comamonadaceae bacterium | reverse complement strand
CAGCAGTTGTGGGTGGGTGGGCTTGGTACCCGCACGGCCGAAATCCGCCACGGTAGAGATTATGCCGTTGTTGAAATACTGGCTCCACACCCGGTTCACAAAGACACGTGCCGTCAATGGGTTGGAAGGGCTGGCAATCCAGTTTGCCAGGGCTGTGCGGCGGCCTGAGGATGTCGCTGTAGGGATGATCTCTGGTTTGGCGCTGCCTGCCCACAGTGCGGGCAAGCCGGGTTGAACTTCTTCCAGAGGCCGCTCATGCACACCGCCGAAGCGCACAAAGGTAGGCGGCGCATCGGCATGGCCGAGCTCCGTCGCGGCGGTGAGTGTGACCGAGCCGCTACCAGGCTTTTGCTTGTCAAACTTCTTCAGCTCAGCGGTGAGTTTTTCGTACGCCTTCCACTTCTCGACGTTTTCAGCCTTGAAGTCGTTGCTGTCTTTCTCTGTAGCGGTGAGCTTCAGATAGCTGGCAATGTCGTTGTCGGTGGTTACGGTTTTCAGGCGGAAGTTGACCCAACGGTCCAGGGGCGACCAGTCCTTTTCTTCTTTGAAGATCGCGTCGCGGCTGTCCGTGAGGTAGCGCTCCTTGTGGTATTTCATGCCCTCTTCACGCACCGTGTCCAGAATGGCCTTTTGCTTGTTGCGGATGTCCTTGGTGAGTTCCCGGTAGGCCAACTGCGCTTTTTCGAATTCCAGGTCGTCCGGGCCTTTCTCTGCAAGACTGGCTTTTTCGTCAAAGCTGGTGTTGGCAAAGAAGGCTTGCAGCTGAAAGTATTCCTTTTGGCTGACCTTGTCGGCCTTGTGGTTGTGGCAGCGAGCGCAGCCGATGGTGGCGGACAAGAAGGTCTCGCCGACGAGGTCCGTCATGTCGGTGGCGATCTGGTACTTGCGTTGCACCAGGTCGCGCGAATTGCTGTTGTCGGGATAGCCAGCCAGAAAGCCGGTGGCGACTTTGGCCTCTTGGCTGTTGGGCCAGAGCTCGTCGCCTGCGATCTGTTCTTGGATAAACCGGTTGAAAGGCTTGTCCTGGTTGAAGGCGTTGATTACATAGTCGCGGTAGCGCCAGTTGTTGGGCCGGGTTTGGTCACCCTGGAAACCTGCGCTGTCGGCGTAGCGGGCAAGATCCAACCAGCGCCGGGCTTGGCGCTCGCCGTAATGGTGAGAGGCCAGCAGGCGGTCCACCAGCTTTTCGTAAGCGTCCGGCGATTTGTCGTTGACGAAGCTCTTGACTTCTTCGGGGGTGGGCAAGAGGCCCCATGCGTCCAGCGTGGCGCGGCGCACGAAGGCTGCGCGGTCTGCGTCGCTCGAAGGCTTGAGGCCTTTGGCCTCCAGGGCCGCCAACACAAAAGCGTCAATAGGCGTACGCACCCATGCTTTTTGCTTCACCGAGGGCACCTCTGGCCGCTTCACCGTTTGGTAGGGCGACCAAGGCTTGGATGCCGCTACCGCAGGCGTGGCATCCCCGCTGGTGGGCTTGGTGTCGGCGGCCATGGCGGCTACCGAACCCAAACCAAGTAAGAGGGACAAATAGAAAGTCTTTTTCATCGATTGGCTCCGTGGACTAAGCAGTACTTAATGCAACTAGCGCGCCAGCTTTTTGGCGGCTTTTCTTGTGGTTTTGCAGCAGAAAACGGGGGTCTTCTGCTGGGCTTCAAACAGCTTGCCGGGGCGCTGCTGGATATGCAGCAGGTGGTGTGGCTTGCGTTTGTTGGGCGTGTGCTTGGGGTGTGACGCAGTTGCCCGCAGGGGTGGTTTGCACGCTGTCCAGCACCGTTTGTGGCGTCAGGATTTGTGGCAAAACTACGGGGTCGGTGGCACCTGCCGGGTAGTACAGGTAGAGTGGCACCCCACTGCGGCCAAACTCGGCCAGCTTGGCCGTGATCTGTGGGTCTTCATTGGTCCAATCGCCTTTCAGCAGATGTATGCCTGCGCAGGTAAAGGCCTGCCGAACGTCGCTATGGGCCAATGCCACTTTTTCGTTGACCAGGCAGCTCACACACCAGGCCGCTCCCAGGTCAATGAACACCGGCTTGCCTTGCTTGCGCAGGTTTTGCAATTCCTGTGCGCTATAGGCCTGCCAGCCATCGCCGGGGGCGCTTGACACATTTGATGTGGCGGCGGGCTGCAGCGTCAGGCCAGCCTGGCCGCACACCAAGGCTCCGGCGATTGCCAATACGGCAACGCTTGCTACGCCGCGCTGCAGCAGTCTGCTGCCACGGCCTCGTGCGGCCTCAAACGACCAGGCTGCGAAGGCAATCAAAACCATGCCACCCAATGCGGCAGCGGCAGCGTTGGCTCCCGCCTGTTGCGCCAGCACCCAGACCAGCCAGACGCTGGCGGCATACATGGGAAACGCCAGGCCTTGCTTGAGTAACTCCATCCAGCGGCCTGGACGGGGCAGTCGGCGCTGCAGTCCGGGCCAGTGGCTCAACAGCAGATAGGGCAAGGCCAAACCGAAGCCCAGTGCCAGCAAGATGGCCAGCAGCACGGCTGCCGATTGCGTCAGGGCGTAGCCAATGGCTGCGCCCATGAAGGGGGCCGTGCACGGGCTGGCTACAACGGCCGCCAGCACCCCGGTAAAGAAGCTGCCGCTGTACCCCTTGCGTGCGGCCAATGTTGAGCCCCAGCCTGCGGCCGACAGCTGTAGTGAAAAGACGCCGGACAGGTTCAAGCCGACTGCAAACATCACATAGGCCGAGACCAGCACAAAGCTGGGTGATTGGTATTGAAAGCCCCAGCCAATCTGGGCCCCACCCTGTTTGAGCGCAAGCAGCACCACCCCCAGCAGTGCAAAACTCAGCAGCGCGCCCAGGGTGTAGGCCCACCCATGCAAGCGGCTTTCGCGTGCTGGCCGGTCGGCATATTGCAGCAGCGACAAGGCCTTGATGGAGAGCACAGGAAACACACAGGGCATGAGGTTCAGCACCAGGCCGCCCAGCAGAGCCAGCCCCAGCGCTGCAGCCAACGCAGGAGGTACTTCGGCCGTGGCGGCAGGGGGTGTGGCCGCAGGGCCGGGCGCGGCAAGCTCAGATCCGGCCAGGTTGACGGCATAGCCGCGCGTTGTCGACGCGCTGTGGCTTACCAGCAGGCCCGACAGGGGCGTGGCCGCGCTTGCGGGCTCCTCACCGTTGGCCAGTTGAAGAACCAGTGTTTGCCCTTCGGTGCGGCGCGTAGGCGCGATGTCGTTGGCGATCTGCCCGGCCTGTGCCGGGAAGAAATCCAGCTCCTCGATGGCGCCTACCAAGGACTTGTCTACCCGCAGGCTTACGCTGTTTGCGCCGTACACCAGTTGAACCGGTAACGGGCTGGGTAGCGGCAGCTGGGCCTTGGCTTGATCTATCAGTGGGCTACCTGCCGCGCTGGCGACGCCGGGGGCCAATACCGGCAGGGTGAGGGCTAGAGACACCTTTTGGGGAATGCAGCTTTCACTGCATACCAGCCAGTCCGCCTCGGCCTGCACCTCGAATGGACTGCCCACCGGCAAATCCTTGGGTACGTCGATTGCGGTCAGCAGTGTGACGGCATTGGCATAGCCAAAATTCGTGATGTCTCCCATTTGGAAGCGTTGCGGCGTGGGCCACTGTATGGCTCCGGCGCTTGCTCCAGCGGGCAGCGTCCAGCGGATGCGCGTGGGCTTTCCGGTGTCGCCGGGGTTGAGCCAGTATGTATGCCAGCCTGCTGCAATTTTTTGCTGCAGGCCGAACACGATGCGCTCACCTGCGTGGACGCCGTTCACAGAGGCGACCAGCTTGGCCTGCACTTGTTCTGTGGCCGCTGTGTCGCTGGTCGCATGTGCCGCCAGGCCCAGCAGACCTGTCAACAACCCGCACGCCAGTTTTTTGCTGATCTGCTTCACAAGCCTCTTCCTTGGTGTCTGAAAAGGAGGCTTCCGCGCAGCTATCGTGCCAAAGCGGCTATGGGTGGCGCCAGAGGGAAATGGTTGAAATTCTCTGGTGTGTATGCAGCAGGCTTGGTTGAATAAGCAGCACTT
>CANFZJ010000327.1 GCA_947451445.1 Comamonadaceae bacterium | reverse complement strand
GCGCTGGACGCCATCCGCGCCGCCGCCCGCACCCAGGGCTTTACCGAACGCACCGTGCACGTGGTGGCCGGGGCCCATTTCGACTGGAGCGAGGTGCTGGCCGCCGGCGGTTCGCTCAGCCTGTTTGCCGACAAGCAGATCAACGAGGTGCGCGTCCCCTCCGGCAAACCGGGCAAAGACGGCAGCGTGGCCCTGCAGCGCCTGGCGGAACAAGCCCAGGGCAACACCGACACCCTGACCCTGGTGGTGCTGCCCCGGCTCGACAAAGCCACCAAAACCGGCGCCTGGTTCGCCGCGCTGGAGCGCTGTGGCGCTACCGTCCAGGTCGAACCGGTGGAGCGCGGCGCGCTGCCGCAGTGGATCGCCCAGCGCCTGCAAGCCCAGGGCCAGCGTGTGGAAGCCGGGGTCGAAGGCCAGCGCACCCTGCAGTTTTTTGCCGACCGGGTGGAGGGCAACCTGCTGGCTGCGCACCAGGAAATCCAGAAACTGGCGCTGCTCTACCCGGCAGGCGCGCTGCAGTGGGCCCAGGTCGAATCCGCCGTGCTCAACGTCGCCCGCTACGACGTATTCAAGCTGTCCGAAGCTGTGCTGGCGGGCCAGCCGCTGCGCGTGCAGCGCATGCTGGACGGTTTGCAGGCCGAGGGCGAGGCCGAGGTGCTGGTCCACTGGGCCCTGGCCGAAGACATCCGCGCCCTGAAACGCTGCAAAGACGCCATGCAAGCTGGCAAACCCCTGCCCATGGCCCTGCGCGAAAACCGCGTCTGGGGAGCCAAAGAGCGTCTGTTTGAACGCGTACTGCCCCGTATCACCGCCCCCCGCATCGCCCAGCTGCTGCAGGCGGCGCAGCAGGTGGACGGCATCGTCAAAGGCCTGAAACAGCCCGACTGGCCCGCCGACCCGTGGCAGGCGCTGCACCGGTTGGCGGGGATGCTGTGCGCGGCGTGTGGCAAGGCCGGGTGATTGCGGGTTTTTAAGAAAAGTGGCTCTGGCGTAGCTTCCGTATGCGTTGTAAGCTATTGAAAATATAGCGTTTCGTGCCTGGGCCGTGCCAGTTCCTGGTGGCGGTTTGGGGGGTAGATGTTTGCTCTCCTCGCCGCAGCCCGATGCGCCGTGGGTGCAGCCGTGAGAAAATCCAGCCTATGAACGCCCTCAACATCGCCGAATACACCCACACCTTAGGTTTGCAAGCAAAACAGGCTTCCGCGCAGATGGCGCGTGCGCCAGCAGCTATTAAAAACGTAGCGTTGCGCCATTTGGCCAAGTTACTGCGCGACAACACGGCTGCATTGCAAATCGACAACGCGCTGGACATAGCCCGGGCCCAGGCCGCTGGCCTGGCCGCGCCGATGCTGGACCGGCTCAAGCTTACGCCCCAGGTGTTGGAAACTTGCGCCCAGGGCTGCGAGCAGCTGGCGGCGATGGCCGACAGCACGGGCGAGATCATCGGCCTGCAGCAGCAGCCCAGCGGCATCCGCGTGGGGCAGATGCGGGTGCCGATTGGTGTGTTCGGCATGGTTTTTGAAAGCCGCCCGAACGTGACCATCGAGGCCGCCAGCCTGTCGATCAAGAGCGGCAACGCCTGCATCCTGCGCGGCGGCTCGGAGGCGATTGAGTCCAACAAGGCGCTGGCCCGGCTGGTGCAGCAAGCGCTGGAGGCCGCGGGCCTGCCCGCCCACGCAGTGCAGCTGGTGCAGACCACCGACCGCGAGGTGGTCGGCCAGCTGATCACCATGCCGCAGTATGTGGACGTGATCATCCCGCGCGGCGGCAAGGGGCTGATCGAGCGCATCAGCCGCGACGCCAAGGTGCCGGTCATCAAGCACCTGGACGGCAATTGCCATGTCTACGTGGACGACCCCTGCGACATCGCCATGGCCGTCCAGGTGGCCGACAACGCCAAAACCAGCAAGTACAGCCCCTGCAACGCCACCGAGAGCCTGCTGGTAGCGCGCAGCGTGGCGCATCCTTTCTTAATTCAAATCGGTGCAATTTACGCGGCCAAAGGCGTGGAAATGCGCTGCGATGTTGAAGCCGCTGCAATTTTGCGAGGTGATGGGTTGCCGGATGTGTGCGTGAAGGATGCCACCGAACAGGACTGGTCCGAGGAGTACCTGGCCCCGATCATCAGCATCAAGATCGTCGAGGGCGTTGACGAGGCCATCGCCCACATCAACCAGTATTCATCCCACCACACCGACGCCATCCTCACCCGCGACCACATGCACGCCCAGCAGTTTTTGCGCGAGGTGGATTCGGCCAGTGTGATGGTCAACGCCAGCACCCGGTTTGCCGATGGCTTTGAGTACGGGCTGGGGGCCGAGATCGGCATCAGCACCGACAAATTCCACGCGCGCGGCCCGGTGGGGCTGGCGGGGCTCACGTCGCTCAAATATGTGGTGCTGGGCCAGGGTGAGGTGCGCGGCTGACGGGGGCTTGAGATTCACCATGTTGCCCTAACATCCTGAAACAATCTTTTTTTGTCTTGCACCTAGAGGGCCTCCATGGTTCCCCATCTCATTACTGCGCTGACCGGCCCCATCAACGAACTGGAACAGCGCATCCTCGACTCCATGCCCGCCATCGAGCGCTGGTTCCGGCTGGAATGGATGGAGCACACGCCGCCGTTCTACAGCGCGGTGGACATCCGCAACGCGGGTTTCAAGCTGGCCCCGGTGGACACCAACCTGTTCCCCGGCGGCTGGAACAACCTGACGCCGCAGATGCTGCCGCTGGCGGTGCAGTCGGCCATGGCGGCCATCGAGAAGATTTGTCCCGAAGCCAAAAACCTGCTGCTGATCTCTGAAAACGACACCCGCAGCACGTTTTACCTGTCCAACCTGGCCCAGCTGCAGCGCATCTTCCACATGGCCGGGCTGAATGTCCGCATCGGCTCTGTGAGCCCCAATATCAAAGACACGACGGTCGTCAACCTGCCCAACGGCGAGCAGGTGACGCTGGAGCCGGTGATCCGCAGCAAGCGCCGGCTGGGGTTGAAAGACTTCGACCCCTGCACGATTTTGCTGAACAACGACCTCAGCGCCGGTGCGCCCGGCATTCTGGAAGAACTGCACGAGCAGTACCTGCTGCCGCCGCTGCATGCAGGCTGGTCGGTACGGCGCAAAAGCACCCATTTCCGCAACTACGAAGAACTGGCCAAACGCCTGGGCAAACTGCTGGGCATCGACCCCTGGCTGGTCAACCCGATGTTCAACCAATGCGGCGCGGTGGACTGGTCCAAGGGCGAGGGCATGGACTGCCTGAACACCAATGTGGATGCGCTGCTGGGCAAGATCCGCCGCAAATACAAGGAATACGGCATTAACGAGAAGCCGTTCGTCATCGTCAAGTCCGACCGCGGCTCGCGCGGCATGGGCATCATGACGGTGCGCGACGTCAAAGACCTGGCTGTGCTGCACGAGCGGGCCAAGGCCCACCCCGGCACCGACAACCCGCCGATTACGGACACCATCATCCAGGAAGGCGTGCTGACCAATGAGCGGATCAACGACGCCGTGGCCGAGCCGGTGGTCTACATGATGGACCGCTACGTGGTGGGGGGCTTTTACCGGGTGCATGCCGAGCGGGGGGTGGACGAGAACCTGGCCGCCCCCGGCTCGCGCTACGTGCCGCTGGCCTTTGCCGACAACGCCCACCTGCCCCAGGTCGGCGTGCGCCCCGGTGCCAGTGCGCCCAACCGCTTCTACATGTACGGCGTGGTCGCCCGCCTGGCCATGGCGGCGGCCAGCTACGAGCTGGAAGCCACCGACCCCGATGCCGAAAGCTACGACTAAATAACACAGTTTGAATAAGTTGCTGCACCGCAACATAAATCGGATATAGGGGCTCCACCCCGCTTGCACAGGGGATTCTGGAGCGCAAAATACGCTTCCCAAAGTTTATGGAACCCCGCCGGCCCTTTTGGGGGCCATTCAGACGGGGCCTCATTAGTGCAAAGTTCAAAATCTTCGCTGACCGCGCTCACTCTCGGTGCGCT
>CANFZJ010000326.1 GCA_947451445.1 Comamonadaceae bacterium | reverse complement strand
CCCACCGCGCCAGAGAACGCGCCGCGCACATGGCCAAACAGCTCGCTTTCCACCAGGGTTTCGGGCAGGGCGGCGCAGTTGATGCTGACCAGCGGGCGGCGGGCGCGGGGTGACGCGGCATGCAGTGCCTGGGCGACCAGCTCTTTGCCGACGCCGGTTTCGCCGGTCAGCAGCACCGTCAGCGCGCTGTTGCCGGCGGTGGCTATCTCGGCCAGCAGGCGCAGGTGGGCCGGGCTGAGTCCGACCAGCTGCGGCGGCGGGTGGTTTTCGGCCAGCGCGCGGTAGCTGTCGGCGCGCTGGCGCTCGTCTTCGGCCCGGCGGGCCAGTCCGGCCATGTGCTGTGCCACGTTGACGGTGGCCCCGGCCAGGCTGGCAAAGGCCTGCAGGTCGTCCAGGGCGATGGTGCTGAACTGTTGCGGGGCCAGTGCGTCCAGCGTCAGCAGACCCCACAGGCTGTCGCCCACCCGCACCGGACAGCCCATGCAGTCGTGCACCTGCAGCGCGTGCCCCGGGATCAGTCCGTCGTAGGGGTCGGGCAGCGGGCTGTCGGTGGCGAAGCGGGTGGGGCCGGGCGTGGCCAGCAGCTGGGCGAAGCGGGGGTGCGCATCCACCTGGAAGCGGCGGCCCAGCGTGTCCGGGGCCAGGCCGTCCACCGCCAGTGGCACCAGCACTGTGCCGTCCAGCCGCAGCAGGGCGGCGGCGTCGCAGGGCAGTAGGCGGCGTGCGGCCTCCAGCAAGCGGCGCAGACGCTCGGCCTCGGGCAGGTCGCGCGACAGGTCATCGACCAGTGGTACCAGGGCTTGCAGCAGGGGTTTTGTATTCATTTTGATGAGGACTTACGCAAGCACCTCTGTGCGCCCAGAGGGCGACACAGGGTGCGCTGCGTAAGTCCTATTGATTTATTTATGCATCATTTTGACTGCATCATTATGAATCTATGGTGGTCTAAGTAGCTGATTTGTATAGAAAAATATCGGGCACGCTTTTTGATGTACTGGTGTATCTCCACTACCAAGGCCTGTGCCATGCTGACCCCCGACCAACGCGCCATCGTGACCGCCACCGTCCCCCTGCTGGAAAGCGGCGGCGAGGCGCTGACCACGCATTTCTACGCCATTTTGCTGGCCGAGCACCCCGAGGTGCGGCCGTTTTTCAACCAGGCGCACCAGGCCAACGGCGACCAGCCGCGTGCGCTGGCCAACGGCGTGCTGGTGTACGCCCGCCACATTAACCAGCTGGAGGCGCTGGGTGGGCTGGTGACGCAGATCGTGCAAAAACACGTGTCGTTGCAGATCCTGCCGGCGCACTACCCCCTCGTCGGCGCTTGCCTGTTGCGCGCCATCCGCGAGGTGCTGGGGGCCGAAATTGCCACCGACACCGTGCTGGCTGCCTGGGGCGCGGCCTACCAGCAGCTGGCCGACATCCTGATCGGCGCGGAAGAAAAGGTGTATGCCGACACTGCCGCCGCCCCCGGTGGCTGGCGCGGTGGCCGGGCCTTCCGGGTGGTGCGCAAGGAGCGTGAAAGCACCGAGATCACGTCTTTCTACCTGGAGCCGCAGGACGGCGCGGCGCTGGCCGATTTTGCGCCCGGCCAGTACATCGGCCTGCGTTTGCCGGTGAACGGGCAGGACATCCGGCGCAACTATTCGCTGTCGGCCCGGCCCAATGGGCGCGACTACCGCATCAGCGTCAAGCGCGAGGCGGGCGGCGTGGCGTCCAACTACCTGCACGACCATGTGGCTCTGGGCGCGGTGGTGGAGCTGTTCCCCCCGGCGGGTGCGTTTGTGCTGACGGATAGCCAGCGCCCGCTGGTGCTGGTCAGCGGCGGTGTCGGCATCACGCCCACGCTGGCCATGCTGGACGCGGCGCTGCAGGGCACACGACCGGTGGTGTTCATCCACTTTGCGCGTAACCGCGCGGTGCACGCGTTCCGCCAGGCGGTGGATGCGCGGCAGGACCGGTATGCCCAGCTGCGCCGCTTTTATGTGTACGACAGCCACGTGGAAGACGACGATGCGCCCCACGCCATCGGCCCGCTGAGCGATGCGCAACTGGGCGCCATGCTGCCGGTAAACCGCGATGTGGATGCCTACTTTTTAGGCCCCAAGCCCTTTATGCGCCGCGTCAAGCGCCAGCTGCGCGAACTGGGTGTGCCCGAGGCGCAAACCCGGTTCGAGTTTTTTGGACCGGCCGGTGACTTGGGGTGATGTGCTATTAAATAAGTAGCTACTTGCGCAGATGCTGCGTGCGCTAGAGCCTGTTTTTATTCAGAAGCGCGTTTGATCGACGCAAACCGCTGCTGCAGCTCTTTGCGCAGTTCTTTGCGCAGCACGGCCTGGTCGAAGCGGCGTTTTTCGTCCGCGCTGGCGGGTTTGCGTGGCGGCACGGGGGCGGGTTTGCGGTCGTCGTCTACCGCGACCATGGTGAAGAAGCAGCTGTTCACGTGGCGCTTGATCTGGCTGCGGATGTTCTCGGACACCACCTTCACGCCCACCTCCATCGACGAGGTGCCGGTGTGGTTGATGCTGGCCAGAAAGGTGACCAGTTCGCCCACGTGGATCGGTTGCAGAAACATCACCTGGTCCACGCTGACCGTGACCACGTAGCGCCCGGCGTAGCGGCTGGCGCAGGCGTAGGCCACCTGGTCGAGCAGTTTGAGCACGGCGCCGCCGTGGACGTTGCCGGAAAAGTTGGCCATGTCCGGGGTCATCAAGACCGTCATGCTGAGTTCGTGTGCGGGGAGTTCCATGGCAATGCCTTGTTGTGGGGTGGGCCGATGGTAATGGCTGCGCAACGTAGAATTTCCCGATGCGCACACCATCCAACCCCTCGGCCCACCGAATCGTCATTGTGGGTGGGGGCGCCGCCGGGCTGGAACTCGCGACCGGTTTGGGCAACACCCTGGGCCGCAAGGGCCTGGCCGACATCACCCTGATCGAAAAAGCCCGCACCCACGTGTGGAAGCCCAAGCTGCACGAAATCGCCGCGGGCAGCATGGACGTGGGCCGCCACGAGCTGAACTATCTGGCCCAGGCCCACTGGCACCACTTTCACTACCGCCTGGGCGAAATGAACGGCCTGGACCGCGCCAACAAGCAGGTGCACGTGGCCCCGTTTATCGACGAAGACGGCGTGGCCGTGACCTCGCAGCGCAGCTTTGGTTTTGATACCCTGGTGGTGGCCGTGGGCAGCCGCAGCAACGACTTTGGTACGCCGGGCGTGGACCAGCACGCGCTGAAGCTGGAAAACCTGGCCGACGCCGAGCGCTTTCACCGCCGCATGATCGACGCCTGCATCCGCGCCAACGCCCAAACCGACCCGCTGCGCCCCGAGCAGCTGCAGGTGGCCGTGATCGGCGCGGGGGCTACCGGCGTGGAGCTGATCGCCCAGCTGCACCGCACCACCCGCGAGGTGGTGGCCTTTGGCCTGGACCGGATCAACCCCGAACGCGACATCAAGCTGCATTTGATCGAAGCCGCCGACCGTATCCTGCCCGGCCTGTCGCCGCGCCTGTCGGCCGGTGCCCACAAGCTGCTGGACGGCCTGGGCATCAAGGTGCACACCGCCGCCCGCGTCTCCGGCGTGGGGGCCGACAGCGTGCAGCTGGCCGGTGGCGAGGTGATTCCGGCCGAGCTGGTGGTGTGGGCCGCAGGCATCAAGGCGCCCGGTTTTTTGAAGGACATTGACGGCCTGGAGACCAACCGCATCAACCAGCTGGCGGTGCAGCAAAACCTGCTGACCACCCGTGACGACAGCATTTTTGCCATCGGCGACTGCGCGGCCTGCCCCTGGCCCGAGAAAAATGGCTTTGTGCCGCCGCGCGCCCAGGCCGCCAACCAGCAGGCATCGCACCTGGTCAAACAAATCAAAAACCGCCTGCAGGGCAAGCCGCTGCAGCCCTACCACTACCGCGACTTTGGCTCGCTGGTGTCGCTGGGCGACTACAGCGCCGTGGGCAGCCTGATGGGCGGGCTCATGGAAGGCAGCCTGTTCATCGACGGCCT
>CANFZJ010000325.1 GCA_947451445.1 Comamonadaceae bacterium | reverse complement strand
CGCCACCAGCAAATCCATCCGCAACTTGACCATTGCCCACGGCGCGGTGGCGTTTGGGGTGGAGCTGGGTTACCCCGCCCAAAGCCAGCACGCAGCCTTGCAGGCGGCGTTGGTGGCTGCGGTGCAGGCCGTACCGGGCGTGGCCAGTGCCAGCGTCACCATCAGCACCAAGATTGCAGCCCATGCGGTGCAGCGCGGCATCCAGCTGCTGCCGGGCGTGAAGAACATTGTGGCCGTGGCCTCCGGCAAGGGTGGCGTGGGCAAGAGCACTACGGCTGTCAACCTGGCGCTGGCCCTGGCCGCCGAGGGCGCGCGCGTGGGCCTGCTGGACGCCGACATATACGGCCCCAGCTTGCCCATGATGCTGGGCATTGCGGGCAAGCCCGAGAGCCTGGACGGCAAAAACATGGAGCCCATGCAGAACCACGGTGTGCAGGCCATGTCCATCGGATTTTTGGTAGACCAAGACCAGGCCATGGTCTGGCGCGGTCCTATGGCCACCCAGGCGTTGGAGCAGCTGCTGCGCCAAACTACCTGGAAGGATCTGGACTACCTGGTCGTCGATATGCCCCCCGGCACCGGTGACATCCAGCTGACCCTGAGCCAGCGCGTGCCCATGACCGGTGCGGTCATCGTCACCACCCCGCAAGACATCGCGCTGCTGGACGCCCGCAAGGGCATCAAGATGTTTGAAAAGGTGGGCGTGCCAATCCTGGGCATTGTGGAAAACATGGCTGTCCACGTGTGCAGCCAGTGCGGCCACCAGGAGCATATCTTCGGTGCCGACGGCGGCAAGAAGATGGCGGCGGAGTTCAATATGGACTACCTGGGCGCATTGCCGCTGAACATGCAGATTCGCCTGCAGGCCGACGGCGGCAAACCCACGGTGGTGGCTGAGCCCGATGGTGAAATTGCGGCTCTGTACAAAGCCGTGGCCCGCCAGGTGGCGCTGTCTATCGCGGCGAAGAACAAAGACTTTTCGGGCAAGTTTCCGACCATTACCGTATCCGCCAATACATAACGCCTCTTCGTCTGTGGGGTGTCTCGTGCGGGACACAGGGTTTGTGTGACTAGGGCATTCCCATGGGAAATGGCGGGTGTCCAATGCCAACGTACATCATTCTTTATGCGCATAATATGTAACTGCATGTGTAGGGTGTAACCGTCCGTTTTGGACATTTTTTGCAATTGGAGACATGAATGTCAGGATTTTTGGAGAAAGAGCGGACCATCGCTGGGCCAGGCTTCAACCGCTGGCTAGTGCCTCCGGCTGCATTGGCCATCCATCTGTGCATCGGTATGGCCTATGGGTTTTCGGTTTTTTGGTTGCCTTTGTCCAAGGCGCTGGGTATCAAAGAGGCCGTCAAGTGCGGTCCTGACGTGGGTTTTTGGGCCGAGCTGTTCACCACCAGCTGCGACTGGAAGATTTCTACCCTGACGTGGATGTACACCCTGTTCTTCGTGTTGTTGGGCTCGTCGGCTGCGCTGTGGGGCGGATGGCTAGAGCGGGTCGGTCCGCGCAAGGCCGGTGTGGTGTCGGCCGTGTGCTGGTGTGGCGGCATGCTGCTGTCGGCGCTGGGTGTGGTCCAGCACCAGTTCTGGATGATGATTGTGGGCTCCGGCGTGATCGGCGGTATTGGCCTGGGTCTGGGTTACATCTCGCCCGTGTCCACCCTGATCAAGTGGTTCCCGGACCGTCGGGGCATGGCTACCGGCATGGCCATCATGGGCTTTGGTGGCGGTGCCATGATCGGTTCGCCCCTGGCGGCTGACCTGATGAAGCACTTTGCCACCCCTACCGATGTCGGCGTAGCGCAGACATTTGTGGTGATGGCCCTGGTGTATTTCGTGTTCATGATGGGCGGCGCCTTGACCTACCGCGTGCCTGAAACCGGCTGGAAGCCTGCGGGCTGGACCCCTCCACCGGCACAGACCAACAACGCCATGATCACGCAGCGCCACGTGCATGTGAAAAAGGTGTGGGGCATTCCCCAGTTCTGGCTCGTGTGGATGGTGCTGTGCATGAATGTGAGCGCCGGTATTGGCGTGATCGGAATGGCATCGCCCATGCTGCAAGAGGTGTTTGGCGGTTCCTTGATCGGTGTCAGCCAGAAGTTTAGCGAGCTGGACAAGGCCCAACTGGCGGCGATTGCGTCGGTGGCGGCGGGTTTCACCGCGCTGCTGAGTTTGTTCAACATCGGTGGCCGTTTCTTCTGGGCCAGCCTGTCCGACAAACTGGGCCGCAAGCTGACCTATGTGGTGTTCTTTGTACTGGGTGGCGCGATGTACTTCAGCGTGCCGGGCAGCGCAGCAGCGGGCAACATCGTGTTGTTCGTGGCGGCTTTGTGCGTCATTTTGAGCATGTACGGCGGTGGTTTTGCCACCGTACCCGCGTACCTGGCCGATCTGTTCGGCACCCAAATGGTGGGCGCTATCCACGGCCGTTTGCTGACGGCCTGGGCGACGGCGGGCATTTTGGGCCCGGTGATCGTGACCTACATGCGTGAATACCAACTGGGCCTGGGCATCCCCCGCGAGCAGGTTTACAACCAGACCATGTACATCCTGGTGGGCATGCTGGTAGTGGGCCTGGTTTGCAACCTGCTGGTGCGTCCGGTGGCCGATAAGCATTTCATGAGTGCCGAAGAATTGGCCCATGAAAAGCAGTTGGCCCATGAAAAAGTCGCCGCGGCCGAAGTGGGTAGCAGTGTTGCTGCCAACGACCATGCGGTCAGCCCGGTGGTGGTAGCGCTGGCATGGCTGGCCGTCGGCCTGCCCATGGCTTGGGGTGTGTACCGCACGCTGCTCAGCGTGGCGAAATTTATCCACTAAAACAGTGGAAGCATGGGCTCCTGCTCCTTGAAAGAGGGCAGGAGCTTTTTCGTTGAAAGATGCAGGGGCCTGTGATGCAGTATTTGAAGACACTGAAGCACCGTATCGAGTCTGCCGCAACGGCATTTGCTGCTGCGGTGCCAGACCGGTTCACACTGGATACCCAGCAGCACATTGACGTACAGGGCCAGGCGACGCCGGTGTTGCGCAATGGCACACGGGTGCTGAATCTGGACTTTTCTCTGCCCGACAGCTTTACCCAGAAAACCGGCGTGCGGGCCACCGTTTTTGTCCGCTCGGGCGATAGCTTTACCCGCATCACCACCTCGGTACGCAAGCAAGATGGCGAGCGCGCCATCGGCACCCAATTAGACCGCTCCCAGCCCGCCTACCGTTGCGCGCTGGCGGGCCAGCCCTACGTGGGCTATGCCACGATTTTTGGCAAGCAGTGCATGACCCGCTACGACCCCATCCGCGATGCCTCCGGCCAAGTGGTTGGGCTGCTGTATGTGGGACTGGACGTGAGCGAAATGCCCGGCCTGGGCGTAGCGGGCAAGATGGCCCTAACCCTGGCATTGGCCTATGGGCTGCTGCTGGTGGGCTTCCACGCGGCCATGGGCAGCTTCCGCGACCCGGTACAAATAGGCTTTGCGCTGTTCTCTGTCGCCTTTATCGCAGCGCTGACCTATGGCTTGATGCGCCGCCATGTGACCCGGCCTATCGCCCATGGCCGTAAAGCAGCCCAGCGCCTGGCCAGCGGCGACCTGACCAACCAGGTGCACGTGGATGTGCGTGATGACATGGGCCAGCTGTTGCTGGCCATCAACGGCGTCAGCATCGGCTTGACCGGGCTGGTCGGCAACGTGCGCTCGGCAGCGGCTTTGATGGCCGATGGCAGCCGTGAAATTGCCGACGGCAACAACGACCTGGCCATGCGCACCGAAAAGCAGGCCGGAGAGCTCAACGCTACAGCCTCGGCGATGGAGGAGCTGACCGCCACCGTCAGCCAAAACGCCGACAAGGCCAACCAGGTCAACAGCTTGATGGGATCGGTGTCTGGCCTGGCCTTGACCAGCGGCGGCATTGTCGGGCAGGTGGTGGACACCATGGGCCAGATCAAGACCAGTGCCCACCGCATCAATGACATCATTGGCCTGATCGACGGCATCGCCTT
>CANFZJ010000324.1 GCA_947451445.1 Comamonadaceae bacterium | reverse complement strand
GTTATTTGCTGACCCCTGTGCTCGTGGCCGTGCTTGGCGCGTGCTCGTCGCTCACCCCGCACTACGAGCGGCCCGCCGCACCTGTGCCTGCCGCCTGGGGCAGCGCTGCCGCCACCCCCGGCGCGCAAGCGGCCAGCGTACTGCCCTGGCGCGACTTGGTGCAGGACGACCGCTTGCGCCAGGTGGTGGCCCTGGCGCTGGCCAACAACCGCGACCTGCGCCAGGCGGTGGGCAGCATCGCCGCCGCCCGTGCCACCTATGGCGTGCAGCAGGCGGCGGTGCTCCCCACCATCGACGCCAGCGTGGGCGGCAGCCGGGCGCGCAGCCTGAACAATGGCATTGCCAGTACCTCCCAAAGCGCCACCGCCACACTGGGCCTGAGCGCCTACGAGATCGACCTGTTCGGCAAGGTGCGCAGCCTGTCCGACGCGGCGCTGCAAACCTACCTGGCCACCGAAGAGGCCGAACGCGCCACCCGCATCAGCCTGATTGGCGAAACCGTCACCGCCTGGCTGACGTTGGCCAGCGACAGCAGCCTGCTGGCCCTGGCCCAGCGCACGGCGCAAAGTGCCGAGCAAACCGTGGCGTTGACCCGCCAACGGCTGGCCCTGGGCGTGGCCGCGCGCACCGACCTGGCCGCGGCTGAAACCACCTACCAGCAGGCCCGTGTGGACGTGGCCAGCAGCAGCACCGCCGTGGCGCAAGACCGCAACGCGCTGGAGCTGCTGGTCGGCGCACCGGTGGATGCGGCCTTGCTGCCCAGCGAACTGCCCGCCGCCACTGCGCTGGCCCCGGTGGCCGCAGACCTGCCGTCCAGCGTGCTGCTGCAGCGCCCCGATGTGCTGCAGGCCGAGCACAAGCTGCAGGCGGCCAACGCCAGCATCAGTGCGGCGCGGGCGGCGTTCTTCCCCTCGCTCAAGCTCACCACGGCGGGCGGGTTGGCCAGCAGCGCCTTGTCTGGCCTGTTCAGCGGTGGTGCGGCCACTATCTGGTCCATCGTGCCCAGCCTGACGCTGCCTATTTTTGACGGCGGTGCCAACCAGGCCAGCCTGGGCTACGCCAAAGCCCAGCGTGGCGTGGCCCTGGCCGCCTACGAGAGTGCGGTGCAAACCGGCTTCAAGGAAGTGGCCGATGCGCTGGCCCGGCGCGCCACCATCACCGAGCAGCTGCAGGCCCAGGCCGCTCTGGTCGATGCCGCCCGCACCAGCTACCAACTGGCCGAAGCCCGCCGCCGCCTGGGGGCCGACACCTA
This sequence comes from Comamonadaceae bacterium, assembly GCA_947451445.1. Lineage (GTDB taxonomy): Bacteria > Pseudomonadota > Gammaproteobacteria > Burkholderiales > Burkholderiaceae_C > Rhodoferax_B. The sequence continues at coordinate 2,758 of CANFZJ010000324.1, read as the reverse complement.
TTTGGCCGCCCAGGTCGCCCAGCGCACGCTGTACAGCGCCGAGCAGGCCCTCATCACCACCCGGTTGACCGAAGCCAGCAACCGCATCACCTTGTACCGGGTGCTGGGGGGCGGGTTGGCGGAGTGATCTGGATTAATAGTGTTTAAAGCCTCTGGCGCTTTATAGATAAGCGTGGCTAGCTATTAATATGGTAGCAATCAGCTGCGCAGAACGGTTTGGTTGCGCCCTTGGGCCTTGGCCTGGTACAGCCCCTCGTCTGCGCGTTGCAGCAGCTGGTCTAGCGAGTCGCCGGGCGTGGGCTTGCACCAGGCCACGCCCAGGCTGGCAGTGACCACGCCAAACGGCGACCGGGTGTGCGGCACGGCCAGGTCTTGCACGGTTTGGCGGACGCTATCGGCAATCTGCAAGGCGTCGCCTGGGGTGAGCACCGAAGTCAGCAGTACAAACTCTTCACCACCGTAGCGCGCCACGAAGTCGCCCGTGCGGCGAAACTGTGCTGGCAGCACCTGCGCCACTTGGCGCAGGCAGTCGTCGCCCAGCTGGTGGCCGTAGTGGTCGTTGTATTTCTTGAACATGTCCACGTCCAGCATCACCAGTGCCAGCGGCTGGCCGCTGCGCAGGGAGCGGTTCCATTCGCTGGCCAGTACTTCGTCGAAATGGCGCCGGTTGGCGATGCCGGTCAGGCTGTCGGTGGTGCTGAGTGCGATCAGTTGGCGGTTGGAGGCCTCCAGCGCCTGGGTGCGGTCGCTGACCTTGCTTTCCAGCTCGCGCTCATGCGCCTTCAGCTGGGCCATCAGGATGGAAAAACCAATGCCGACGCTGCACAGTGTCAGGATGAACTCTTGCGCCCGCGCTACCTCCAGATGCACATTCACGTTGCCAAAAGGCTGGTGGCCCAGCGTTAGCACCCAGGCGGTGAGCAGTGAAATCAGGGCCACGGCCAGTGTGGTCCAGCGCACGCCAAACCGTGCCCCGATGAACACCACGGACGGCAGCAGCAGGGTCGGTGTGACCGGGATGCTGCCGATCTCCCCGGTTTTGGTGGCGAAGACTACGGCGGCGAGCCCCGCGCTGAGCAGCAGTGCAGTGGCGTCCAGCCGCTGCCAGCGGATGCGGGGTGCGGCAGGTTGGGCCAGGGCCAGCAGCAGCGGCGTGTAGATCAGCAGCCCCAGCCCGTCGCCAAACCACCACAGGCGCGCCAGGGTCAGGTAGGGTGTGGCGGTGGTTTGCGTGGTTTTCAACACCACGGCGGCCAGCAGGCCTGCGACCAACGCGCCCAGCACGGGCCCGGCGATGGCGAATGTGCCAAAGTCTTGCACGCGCTGCAGCCTGAACGACATGCCAGCGCGGCGCATCAGCAGATAGGCGGTGCCGATCTCCACCAGGTTCACCCCGCTCAGCAACACCGCTTGCAGCCAGGAAAAAGCCGACAGGTTGGCGACCACGTCCGAGCTGAAGCTGAGTGCAGCCAGCAGCACACCGCGCTGGCCCTGGTAGCGCAGCAGGGCGGCTAACAGCACGGCATTGGGCAGCCACACCACCACCTCGTTTTCAGGGGTGACGGCGCACAGAAAGGTGAGTTTGACGCTGGCGAAATGCAGCAGCGGGAGCAGCAGGCACACCCACCAAGGGGGGCGGTCCAGCGCGGGGGGAGTCGAGTTCACAGGGCGGAAAGTCTTTTTAACGTCAAATAAGAGAGTGGCGGGCCCACTCCCCTGATCGTATAAGACTTAGTCGGCCTTTCGCGCTGCAAGACCTTAGCGTATATACCGCTATACAAATAGATATTGGATATGTTTTGGCACTTTAATTTGCGCGGGGTTGCCAAATGCGCTGCAGCACTGGCACCAGCGCCAGGTAGACCCCGGCAAACAGCACAAAGCTGACCGCCAGCACCTGGGTGTCCAGCAGGGCGTGCAGCAGCAAAAAGAGGGCAATCCCGGCCATCCGCCCCAGCCCCAGCGGAATCTCGCGCACCACGATGTAGTCCAGCCGGTGCAGGGCGTAGTCGGGCGTGGCCTCGATGGCGGCGTAGCTCCAGGCCATCTGGCTGGTGGTCACTAGGTTCAGGCCGATGGCACTGGCTACGCCGTAGACCACCAGGGTCGGGATGTGCGGCAGCAGCGCCAGCGCCAGCGATGCTGCCCACAGCAGCGCCGCGCCGAGGGTGTAGGTGCGCAGCCGGTGCCTGGCCTGGGAATAACGGGCCAGGGCGATGCTGGACGCCAGTCCCACCAGCGCCACCAGTGCGCTGTAGGCCCCAAAGGCCCACTCGGTCTGCACGATGGAATAGGCCATGATGGTCACCAGAAAGCTGGTGTACGAGCCCTCCACCAGCGCCGCGCCCGCGCTGAACCACAGCATGCCGCGCCACTGCGGCTGCCGGTTGCGCCAGGCCGCCAGCAGGTTGGAATGGCGGGCCAGCGGCTGGCCCTGCACCTTGAACGACCAGAGCCAGCAGGCCGCAAAGGTCAGCAGCGACAGCCCGAATACCGTGAAATAGCCCGTCGGCCCGGCGATGCGCTGGATCAGCCCGCCCGCCAGCAGCGGTGCCACGATGGCCGCCCCGCTGGTGGCGAAGTTGGCCGCGTACAGAAAGCGGTCGCGCTGCGCGTCCTGCGCGTTTTCCAGAAACTGCATGTGCTGGCCGATGACGAAGAAGCTCACCGCCAGCCCCTGCAGTGCGCCGATCAGCAGCACGTGCCGGGCGCAGTCCTCCTGCAGCACCAGAATCACCCCATAGGCCAGCATGAACAC
>CANFZJ010000323.1 GCA_947451445.1 Comamonadaceae bacterium | reverse complement strand
CCGTCCTTCTGGATGTTGGCGTGGCTGCGTTCGTTGATGAAGCGGCTTTGCGGGTCGTCCTTGGCTTCCTTGGGCCAGCTGCTGATCAGGTAGTAGTTGACGGCCGGGCGGCAGGTGGAGCAGCCGTTCGGGGTCTTCCAGTTCATGCCCTTGTAGACCGCGGCTATGGTCAGGAACTTGTTTTTGACGATGGCGTCGCACACCGCCTGGTGGCCATGGTCGGTACAGCTGCACACGGCCTTGGTTTTGGGGGTGGCGGAGTAGTCGCCACCGGCGGTGAACATCAAAATTTGCTCAACCAGGCCGGTACAGGAGCCGCAGGAGGCGCTGGCCTTGGTGTGCTTTTTCACCTCGTCCAGGGTGAACAGGCCTTTTTCGCGGATGGCCTTGCAGATGGTGCCTTTGTTGACGCCGTTACAGCCGCAGACTTCGGCCTCGTCGGGCATGCTGGCGGCCTTGTTGTGGCCTTCATGGCCCGCGTCGCCCAGGTGGCTTTCGCCAAACATCAGCTTGTCGCGGATGTCGGCAATGCTGCTGCCGTCGCGCAGCAGCTTGAAGTAGAAGCTGCCGTCCACGGTGTCGCCGTACAGGCAGGCGCCAACCAGCTTGTCGTTTTGCAGCACCAGTTTTTTGTAGACGCCGCCAAACGGGTCGCTCATCACGATCTCTTCGGTGCCTTCGCCGCCCATGAAGTTGCCGGCGCTGAACAGGTCGATGCCGGTGACCTTCAGCTTGGTGGAGGTCAGCGAGCCTTCATAGCGGCCAATGCCGAATTCGGCCAGGTGGTTGGCGGCTACTTTGGCCTGCTCAAACAACGGGGCGACCAGGCCGTAGGCAATGCCACGGTGCGCTGCGCATTCGCCCACCGAGTAGATGCGGGCATCGGTGATGGTTTGCATGGTGTCGTTGACCACGATGCCGCGGTCCACGTGCAGGTGCATCTGGCTGGCCAGCTCGGTGTTGGGGCGGATGCCCACGGCCATCACCACCAGGTCGGTAGCGACTTCGGTGCCGTCCTTGAAGCGGATGGCCTTGACGCGGCCGTCTTCACCGCCCACCAAATCCTGCGTTTGCGCACCCATCAGGAACTTCAGGCCGCGTTCTTCCAGCGACTTTTGCAGCAGCTTGCCGGCCACGCTGTCCAGTTGGCGTTCCATCAGGGTGGACTGCACGTGCACCACATGCACCGTCATGCCGCGCAACATCAGGCCGTTGGCGGCTTCCAGGCCCAGCAGGCCGCCGCCGATCACCACCGCGTTTTTGAACTTGGTGGCGGTGTCGATCATCTCGTTGGTGTCGGCAATGTCGCGGTAGGCGATCACGCCCTTCAGGTCTTTGCCGGGGATGGGCAGGATGAAGGGGTTGGAGCCGGTGCACATCAGCAGGCGGTCGTATTCCACCTCGGTAACGCTACCCTCGGCATCCACAGCCCGCACGATGCGCTTGACGCGGTCTACTTCCACCACTTTCTTGCCGGCGTGCAGGGTGATGTTGTTTTCGGTGTACCACTCCCAGGAGTTCAGGATGATCTCGTCCAGCGTTTGCTCACCGGCCAGCACGGGCGACAGCAAAATGCGGTTGTAGTTGGGGTGCGGCTCTGCGCCGAACACCGTGATGTCGTACATGTCGGGCGCAACCTTGAGCAGTTCTTCAATGGTGCGCACACCGGCCATGCCGTTGCCAACCATCACCAATTTGGATTTTTTCATCGTGTCGACTCCAGAGTGTTACGGGGAGATACCAGCAAACTACGTGCCCAATGGCTGTGCAGTGCTGTAAAAAAGAGGGTACGGATGGGGTGGTGTGCCCGCCCACAGAACCTGCGCCTGGCCCACGCCAGCCCGCTGTTGCGAGATACACCGTTGCATACGTCGTTGTACGCAGAGCCCGCCGAGAGTGGCGGGTGATGGGCGCGCCGTTACGCCCACCCAAGGCCTTGCAAAACCTGTGCCATATGATCGGGGTTGATCAACGGTGGTGCGCAAATTGCGTAACAACGTGGCCCCTTTCACTGGAGAAAATTGATTTTTATGGCCTCTGCATTGGCATATTTGAATGCGCCGCAAGGCGTGCACGCACTGGTAGCCGACCTGGAAGCTGTGGGTGTGCAGCTGCTGGCTCCCTTGCTGCAATGCAACAAATTGGTGCAAGAAGCGGTGCTGCATGCACCAAATGTGGTTATTTGTTACGACCCTCTGCCGGACGAGGCCTTGTTTAGCGCGCTGCAGGCGCTGTCGGAAACCGCGCCCTGTCCGGTGCTGCTGTTCACCAACGACAACGACACCGACAAGCTTGACGTCGCCCTGGCCAGCGGCGTGCACGCCTATGTGGTCAACGGCTATGGCCGCCACCGCCTGCGCCCGTTGATCCGCCTGGCGCAAGCCCGGTTTGCACGCGAGCAAGCCCTGCGCGACCAACTCACCGACCTGACCAGCCGCCTGGAAGAGCGCAAGATCGTCGAGCGCGCCAAGGGCGTGCTGATGCGCGCCCGCCAGGTATCGGACGATGACGCCTTCCAAATTTTGCGCACCGCCTCCATGCACACCAACCAACGCCTGGGCCAGGTGTCGCAGCACATCGTGCACTCGGCCCGCTTTGCCGACGGCGTGAACCGCGCCGGGCAGCTGCGCATGCTGTCCCAGCGCCTCACCAAACTGTATTTGCTGCAGTTGGCCGGGGCGCAGGTGGCGCAGTGCGCCGAGCGCCAAAGCCAGTCGGTGCAGCGCATCGACAGCACCATGGCACAGCTGGGCAAAAGCCTGTCGCTGCCGACCTTTGGCGACCTGCTGGTCCAGGTAGCCCACAGTTGGCAGCAGCTCAAGCAGGGCCTGCAAGCCGGGCACCGCAGCAGCCAGATGCTGCCGGTGGACGGCCTGGCCGAGCAGCTGCTGGAGCAGACCGAACGGCTGACCAGCGTGCTGGAAAACGCCGGTGCCGTGGCCCCGCTGCATGTGCTGAACGTGGCCGGGCGCCAGCGCATGCTGTCCCAGCGCTATGCCAAATTTGCCTTGCTGGGCCTGCTGGGGGGGCGTGCGGTGCAGCAAACCGCCCAAACCGGCATGGCCGAGTGCAAAACCGCTTTCGAGCAGGCCATGAACTACCTCGGCGATATCCCCCTGACCAGTGCCGACATCCGCGCCCACTTGGCATCCGCCAGCCGCCACTGGCAGCACATGCTGGCCGGTGTCGCCCAGCTGCACACGGCATCGGGCCTAGAGCAACTGGCCAGCGCCAGCGAAGAGGTGCTCGAGGTGTTTGAAAACCTGTCGGCGCTGTACGAGCACAGCATGCAGATGCTGGTGGGGTAAGTACGGGGTGCTTGTGCACCAAAAAGGGCATGCAACTTGCATGTTTGGTGCATGGCATTTGATCTAGATATTGGTTTTAACTCCCAGGCCGGCACCAAGCCCGTCAACGAAGACTTTTGCGCGGCCATGCTGCCCGAGGCAGGGCAGGTGGACAAGGGCTCCATCCTGGCGCTGGCCGATGGCGTCAGCACGGGCGGCATGGGACGCGAGGCAGCGCAAACCACCGTCACCAGCCTGGTGCGCGACTACTACTGCACGCCCGATACCTGGGACACCACGGTGGCGCTGGACCGGGTGATTGGCGCGCAAAACGGCTGGCTGTGCGGCATCAACCAGCGGCGCAAGCCCGCCATGGGCTTGACCACGCTCACCGCCGTGGTGCTGCGTGGCCAGACCTACACCGTGGCCCATGTGGGCGATTCGCGGGCCTACCTGCTGCGCGGTGGTGAGATCACCCAGCTCAGCCACGACCACGTGCCCGACCACCCCGACCTGCGCCACCAGTTGCTGCGCTCGGTAGGCCTGGACGAACGGCTGGTGGTGGACTACATGCAGGGCGACCTGCAGGTGGGCGATGTGTTTGTGTTGCTGACCGATGGTGTGCACGGCGTGCTACCCGACGGGCAGCTACAGGCCTTGGTAGCGGGTCATGGCATAGAGCTTAGCGCCCAGACGGCCGCCGAGGCGCTGGTGCAAGCCGCCCTG
>CANFZJ010000322.1 GCA_947451445.1 Comamonadaceae bacterium | reverse complement strand
GGCCACCGGGTCGGGCTCGAAGGTGCTGTAGTGCTGCTGGCGCAACAGCGCGCCGCCGTGGGTGCGGTCTAGTACGCCGTCGGCCTCCAGTACGTCCAGGTCGCGGCGCAGGGTGGACACCGACGCGTCTATGCCCTGGGCCAGTTGCTGCAGTGTGACCGCGCCGTGGCGGCGCAAAAAGTCCACGATGCGGTCGCGCCGCTGGCTGGGCAATAAGGTGACGATGGCGAGCGGTTGGGGGCTAGTCATGGTAGTTTTTGATAGGGTATTCACTAATGAGTGTGTGAATTATAGAAATTTATCTTGATTGTGTTTGGTAGATTGTGAAAGAATTTGAAGCATGTTGCAAGATGGCATGTTGCAACAGACACGCAAACCCCCCTACCGGAGACAACGCCCATGTTCGCAAGCCGTACCCCTTCCCGCCGCACCGTGCTCACCGCAGTCGCCCTGGCCGCTGCGGCCTGCCTGCCCGTCCTGGCGCAAGCCCAGGCCTACCCCAGCCGCCCGGTGACCTTGATCGTGCCCTATCCAGCAGGCGGTGCCAACGACGCGGTGGGCCGCCTGGTGGGCTTGAAGCTGGCCGAGGTGCTGGGCCAGCCGGTGATCGTGGACAACCGCCCGGGTGCGGGCACCACCATTGGCGCAGCACTGGCCTCCAAGGCGCAACCTGACGGCTACACCATCCTGCTGGGTTCGCTGGCCAGCAACGCCGTCAGTCCGCACCTGATTGCCAACCCCGGCTACGACGCGATGAAAGACTTTGCCCCCATCGGCCTGATCGGCGTGGCCCCTATCGTGGCCACGGTGGTCAAAGATTCGCCCTACACCAGCCTGAAGTCGCTGGCAGATGAAGCCAAGAAGCATCCTGGCGATGTGATGTACGGGTCGTCAGGCAACGGCTCGCCGCTGCACCTGGCGGGCGAGCTGTTTTCGCAGGCGGCGGGCATCAACATCACCCATGTGCCCTACAAAGGTGGCAATGCCCACACCATGGACCTGATCGGTGGGCGCCTGGCGGTGATTTTTGACACCACCACCGCCGCCATGCCGATGATCAAGGGCGACAAGATCCGGGCCATCGCCGTGTCGTCCCCCACCCGCCTGCCCGACCTGCCCAATGTGCCCACCTTTGCCGAGGCCGGTTACCCCGGCTTTGAAGTGCAGGGCTGGTACGCCCTGTACGCCCCCGCCAAAACCCCACCCGAGGTGCTGGCCCGCCTGAGCAGCGAGCTGGGCAAGGTCATGCAAATGCCCGAGGTGGACAGCAAACTCAAGGCCCTGGCGGTCAAGCCCAGCTACGGTTCCCCGCAAGAACTGGCCGCCTTCACCCAGACCGAATTTGCCAAGTACGGCAAGGTGATCAAGGCAGCGAATATCAAGGCAGATTGAATTGGTGCACCCCCAGGCTGCACACTGCGTGTTTTCGCCAACCCCCTTGCAGGGGGCGAACCCAGTGGCCCGGCAAAGCCGGTTCCACGGGTTCCCTGGGTTGCGTCCGTTCTGCTCGCCGTTGGGTGGTGGGTTTGATACTTTGGAGTGAAATAGGCATTCTGCGCATATTGCACCTGCGCAGGCAGCTATCTAATGCATAGCGTTTGACTGCTGGCGGTGGAACACGCCGATGGCCACCACTACGCCCAGCAGCAGCAGCGCCACCCCCGCTGCTTCGTACCAGGCTGGCCAGCGCTGGCTGGCCAGCAGGCCAAAAGTGGTGGCGAAGATGGTCTCTGTCGCAATCAGCTGCCCGGCCAAACCGATGGGCAGGCGCTGGGAGGCAATAGTCCAGGCCCAGGACCCGGCGATGGAGCCCAGCAGCGCCAGCGCCAGGGCAAACAGCAAGAACGTGCTGCCCGCCGACCCGCCCAGGCCCAGTTGTGGCACCCGGAACAGGCCCAGCGCCAGCCCCACGGGGATGAACAGCGCAATCTCCAGCGCGCCGCCCACCATCATCAGCGCCGTCCAGGTGCGCGCGTCCATCTGCGGGCGCTGGCGCAGCGCCGCCTGGTTGGTGACGCCAAACAGCGTCCACAAAGCGACGGCGGCGATGGAGAACACGATGCCGACCAGCGTGTTGCCTGCAGAGCCGTGGGCCAGACCGTCCAGGCTGTGCACGTTGACCAGCAGCAGGCCCACCAGCGCCAGCCCCAGCGGCAGCGCCAGTGCGCGCCACGGCAGCTGGCCCTGGCCCCGGTTGCCCACTATCGCCAGCACCACCGGCACCAGTGCCACAAAGGCAGGCGGAATGACCGGCCCCGCGTACAGCACCGCGCCCATGATGGTCAAAAAGTAGCCCACATAGCCAATCAACCCCAGCCAGGCCGCCATGGCCCAGTCGCGCAGGCCGGGGCGGGCAGCGCTGCGCCGCTCCACCTGCCAAAAGACCAGCAGCCCCAGCAGCCCTGACATCAAAAACCGGCAAACCGCAAGGTCGTAGGTTGAATACGGCCCGACGGCGTAGGGCGCAATGAAGTTCAACGACCACGCAAATGCCGCGAAGATGGCGGCTGCGATGCCGACCCCAAACTGTGTGTTCACCGTGGGCTCCTTGAGTGAGGTGCGGGCTGTGCCCCAGGCTGGCAAGGCTAGAGGGTTGGCGTGCCAGGACTTGGCAGCCAGGGCTGCGGATTTGCATCGAGGCGACACGGGTAAACATGGCGCTACCATTTCGGCCATCACAAGGATGGGACTGCTATGCGTTTGCTGTTGGTGGAAGACGAGGCCGATATGGCGTCCTGGCTGGTACGGGCTTTCAAGCAGAGTGGCTTTGTGCCTGACCACGCGCCGGATGCCAACACGGCCGAATCGCTGCTGGCCAGCAACGACTACGACGCGGTGGTGCTGGACCTGCGGCTGCCGGACAAGCACGGCTTTACCGTGTTGGCCGATATGCGCCAAGCGGGCAAACGCACGCCGGTGCTGGTACTGACCGCGCAAGGCTCGCTGCAAGACCGGGTGAAGGGCCTGAACGTGGGGGCCGATGATTTTTTAACCAAGCCGTTTGAGATCGAGGAGCTGGAAGCCCGGTTGACGGCCTTGGTGCGGCGTAGCCGGGGGGGCACCCACGCCCCGCTGCAGTGCGGGTCGCTGGTGTGTGCCCACGACAGCCGGGCCTTCACTCTGGCGGGGGTGCTGCTGCAGCTGACGCCACGCGAGAGTGCCGCTTTGTCGGTCTTGCTGGCGCGCAGTGGGTCGCCAGTGGAAAAGTCCTTCCTGTCGGGCAAGGTCTTCCCCAACGACAGCAACGCGGGCCCGGACGCCATCGAGCTGGTGCTGCACCGCTTGCGCCGCAAGCTGGCGGATGGCGATGTGCGCATCGTGACCGTGCGCGGTTTGGGCTATATGTTGGAGAGCATCGCGCATGATCATTCTGCGGACTGACCCCGACCTGTTCGGTATTCGCGCACGGTTGTTGACGCTGCTGCTGCCGGGCATTGTGGGTTTGCTGGTGCTGGACAGCTGGAACGACTACCGCGCCGTGCAGCGCCAGGTGCAGGACGCGTATGACCAGGCGATGGTTGAGTCGGTGGAGACCTTGCGCGGCGGACTGTTTCTGGCACCGGACGGCAGCTTTCGTCTGGGCGTTCCGCTGGCAGCGCAATCGACGCGTGCCGACACCAGCCCGCCGCAAAAGAAGTACCTGTACGTCGGCTTGGTCCCGGCCAAGCGCATGCCGGGTGATGCCGTAGTGCAACCCAGTCTGAGTCTGCTGGGCGAGGCAGATTTACCCGAGCCGCCGCTACCCCACCCCAGGGCGGCGACCAGCTCGGTCTGGTACGAAAGCTTCTACCAGGACGACCCGGTGCGGGTTTTGGCTTTCCGCAGCCAGGTGGTGGATGGCCGTGGGCAGCCTTTTGAGCTGCTGATCCAGGCGGCGGAGAGCACGCGGCCACGGGACCAGGCGCAGGCCGCCTCGCGGGAGCAGGCTTTGGTTCGCGATGCACGCATGGTGCTGGTGGTGATTTTGCTGGTCTGGCTGGGGGTGAACTGGTCGTTGCAACCGTTGGAGCGCCTGCGCAAGTC
>CANFZJ010000321.1 GCA_947451445.1 Comamonadaceae bacterium | reverse complement strand
GCCGCACTGTTTGCCCAGCAGTTGGAGTCTTTGCTGCAACGCGCCCCGTTGGATTGGTTTAATTTTTTCCCGTTTTGGGCGCAGGGGCGCGACCCCGGCCCTCGGCGTATTTAAGAGTTTTGTATGTCGCATCCCACTTTTCCCGTTCCGGTCTGTTTTGACGGCACACGTTTGAGCATTGAAGACGTGAATGCCCTGGCCCGGCGTGTGCGTCCCGCCGTGTTGTCCGCGGCCCCCGCTTTTCGCGCCCGCATTGCCAAAGGAGCTGATTTTTTGGAGCGGTTGCTGCGCGAAGATGGCGTGGTCTATGGTGTGACCACGGGCTATGGTGATTCCTGCACCGTCAATATTCCCATGGACCTGGTGGCCGAGTTGCCACACCACCTCTATACCTACCACGGCATCGGCGCGGGCCGCATGCTGGTGCCGGAAGAGGTGCGTGCCGTGCTGGCAGCCCGGTTGGCATCCTTGTCGCAGGGCTATTCCGGTGTCAGCGTAGCCTTACTGGTGCAACTGGAGGCTTTGCTGGTGCATGACGTGTTGCCCATGATTCCGGCCGAAGGCTCGGTGGGCGCCAGCGGTGACCTGACTCCGCTGTCGTATGTAGCGGCGGTGGTGTGTGGCGAGCGTGAAGTCTGGTTTGGAGGTGCCCGCCAGCCCGCTACGGATGCGCTGCGGGCGGTGGGCTGCACGCCGCTGCGCTTGCGCCCCAAAGAGGGCCTGGCCATCATGAACGGCACGGCGGTGATGACCGGCCTGGCCTGTTTGGCGTTTGAGCGTGCCCAGTATGTGGCGCGGCTGGCCACCCGCCTGACGGCCTGCAATGTGCTGGCTAGCGCGGGCAATGCCTACCACTTTGACGAAACCCTGTTTGCGGTCAAACCCCATGCAGGCCAGCAGGCGGTAGCGGCGCGTTTGCGTGCCGACCTGGCCAGTGACCAGCCGCCGCGCAACGACCATCGCTTGCAAGACCGCTATTCGCTGCGTTGTGCGCCGCACGTAATTGGCGTGCTGGAAGACGCGTTGCCGTTCATGCGCCAGCTGATCGAGAACGAGCTCAACAGCGCCAACGACAACCCGTTGATCGACCCGGACGGTGAGCGCGTGCTGCACGGTGGCCATTTTTACGGTGGCCATATCGCCTTTGCGATGGACAGCCTGAAAACCGCCGTGGCCAATGTGGCCGATCTGCTGGACCGCCAACTGGCCTTGCTGGTGGACACCCGTTTCAACCACGGCTTGCCATCGAATCTGTCGGGTGCAACCGGGCCGCGCGCGGCTATTAACCACGGCCTCAAGGCCTTGCAGATCAGCGTATCCGCCTGGACCGCCGAGGCATTGAAGCAGACCATGCCTGCCTCGGTTTTTTCACGCTCCACCGAATGCCATAACCAGGACAAGGTCAGCATGGGCACTATTGCCGCCCGTGACTGCCTGCGGGTGCTGGAGCTGACCGAGCAGGTTTGCGCCGCCATGCTGATCGCCGCCCGCCAAGGGCTGGCTTTACGCGGCAAAGTGGACCCTGGGTTGAATCTCAGCCCGGCGTTGGCGGCCTTTGCCGACGACCTGGACAGCCGCATTGCCTTCATCAACGAAGACCGCGCCCTGGACCGCGACCTCCAAACCCTGCTGGTGGCGCTGCGGCAACAGGTCTGGGAGCTCTGAGATGGCAGCTTTGGTGTACGAGATGGAGCTGCAGCCCGCCTTCCATGACATCGACGTGATGGAGATCGTCTGGCACGGCCACTACGTCAAATACCTGGAAATCGCCCGCTGCGCACTGCTGGCCCAGTTGGACTACGACTACCCGCAAATGCGTGCCTCCGGTTATGGTTGGCCCATCGTCGATATGCGCTTGAAGTATGTGCGTCCCGCGACTTTTGGCCAGCGTATCGCTGTGCGCTGTGAAATTGTGGAGTGGGAGTGCCGTTTGAAGATCAATTACCTGGTTCGTGATGTGCAAACCGGGCGCAAGCTCACCTCTGCATACACCATCCAGGTGGCGGTAGACATGGTGACCCAGCAGATGCAGTACGTCTGCCCGCCGGTGCTGTGGCAAAAATTGGGCGTACAGCCATGATCCGGCGGCACTTGTTGGTATTGCTGGGTGCATTGCCTTGGTTGGCGCATGCCGTCGACGTGGCCAGCCAGGTGCGCCAGCGTTTGCAGGATGTCGAGCTGCTGCGCGGTGACTTCGAGCAGGCCAAAGCCCTCAAAGGCTTCAAAAAACCACTGATATCGCGCGGCCAGTTTCTGGTGGCACGCGGCAAAGGCGTGCAGTGGTTGACCCGCGAACCCTTCGCCTCGACGTTGGTGGTGACGCCCGAGCGCTTGCTGGCGCGGCAGGCCGATGGCCGCATCAGCGCGCAACTGAACACCCGCGACGAACCGGGGCTGCGCGTCGTCAATAGTGTCATGTTTGCCCTGTTGCGTGGTGACGTGGCAGCGCTGGCCGAGCGCTTTGCGGTGGATGGCGAGCTGCTAGGCAAAGACAGCTGGCGGCTGCGGCTGGTGCCGCGCGAGGCCGCACTGCTGCAGGTATTCAGCCAGGTAGAGATTGAGGGCGACCAGTTTGTGCGCAGTATTCGCATGGCCGAGGCCCAAGGCGACAGCACGTTGATCCGCTTCAGCGCCATGGTGGTTGGTGTTGCGTTGACGCGCGATGAGGCAGCCCGGTTTGAATAAGCTGCCGCGAATGTGGCACGGGCTGGGCTTGCTTTGGCTGCTGGCGGTGGCACTGGTGGTAGGGCACCAATGGCAGTTTTGGCACGGAGCCAATTTGGACAGCGACGTGCTGGCCCTGCTGCCGCAAGATGAACATGCCCCGGAAGTGTCTGTCGCAACCCGCCGGCTGGCCGAGCAAACTGCACAACAGGTGGTGGTTGTGGTGGGCGGAAAAGATTGGGAACAAGTACGCACCGCCGCCCTGGCGCACCGGGTCGCCGTAGCCGCGCAGCCAAGCGTACTGCAGCCTGCGCAGGGCATGGATACCGCCGGTATGGCGCAGCTGCTGAACTTTTACCGCCCCTACCGTAACCGCTTGTTGACGGATGCACAGCGCCAGCAACTGCGTGACAGTGATCCGGCCCAACTGCTGCAAACCGCGTTGGGCGCGCTGTACCAACCAGGGGTGGGGCTGCAACTTTCCGCCTGGCAGGCCGACCCGCTGGCCTTGTGGCCCCAATGGTGGACCCAGCGTGCAGGTGAGAGCAGGGCGCGCTTGCGCGATGGCCTGCCGTGGTTCTCTGCAGAGGGCTTGGATTGGGTCGTGTTGGGCTATACCTTGCCGGGTGCTGCCTTTGCCATGAATGGCAGCACACCGGTTACCGACACCCTGGCGCAGGCCGCTGCCGCCATACAGGTTCCCGGGTTGCGGGTTATCTCGGTGGGCATTGCCTTGCATGCCGAGGCCGCCGCCGCCCAGGCAAACCGCGAGGTGAACACGATTGGCTGGGGGTCTTTGGCGGCGGTGCTGCTGCTGGTGTGGCTGGCGTTTCGCTCCCTGCGGCCGATTATTTTGGTGTCGCTGTCCTTGCTGGTGGGCTGTGCTGCGGCGCTAACGGTGACGGCTTTGGTATTTGGCAAGGTGCATCTGCTAACGCTGGTGTTTGGCGCCAGCTTGGTCGGGGTGGCGGAAGACTTTGGCATCCACTACTTCGCCACCCGGCAGGCACAGCCAGCGCAGGCGCGCTGGGCTGTCATGCGGGCGTTGCTGCCGGGCTTGGCGTTGGCTCTCACGACCAGCGTGTTGGCCTATCTTGTGCTGGGGTTGGCACCGTTTCCGGGGTTGCGCCAGATGGCAGTGTTTTCATCCGTCGGCCTGGTAGCGGCTTTTTTGACGGTGCTGTGCTGGTTTCCCTGGCTGGACCGGGGGCCGGTGGCTAGCAGTCGTTTTGCCCAGGCGATTGCCCATAGCCTGAACTGCATTCCCACTTTGCGCCTGCGCCCAGGCTTGCTCGGTTTTGGCTTGGTGGTGGCTGTTTTTATGGCCTTGGGCCTGGCGCGCTTGCATAGCAATGACGACGTGCGCCAGCTGCAAGGTTCGCCCAAGGCCTT
>CANFZJ010000320.1 GCA_947451445.1 Comamonadaceae bacterium | reverse complement strand
CCAGACCCCGCTCAGACTGAGCAACGCAGCGTACCCCGTAGCGCAGCGCAGGGGGCAACGACTTCGGCTCGCCTTTCTTTGGGTTACGTTTCTTTGGCGAAGCAAAGAAAGGTGACTGCGCAGCCGGGCGCACTCCCGGCCAGGGATGCCAGTGGCGTCAACCACTTCACAGGGACTACAAGCCAAATCGGCCTCCAGCGCACATTCCACCTGCGCAAGAAGCTATCAAAAGCAGAGCGAAAATACCCCTAAAAACCGCAGCTCCCTGGGAGCCGCCTCTGGCGCTCTCAGGGAACTGCGGTTTTTTAGGATGACTGCACGCAGTCCAGCCCCCCGCCGCCGCCTTACTTCGCCGTAGGCATCACAAACTCAGCCCCCTTGGCCGTGCTCTCAGGCCAGCGCTGCATGATGGACTTTTGCTTGGTGTAGAAGCGCACGCCTTCTTCGCCATACGCGTGCATGTCGCCAAACAGGCTCTTCTTCCAGCCGCCGAAGCCATGCCAAGCCATCGGCACGGGGATAGGCACGTTGATACCCACCATGCCGACCTGGATACGGCGAGCGAATTCGCGGGCTACGTTGCCGTCGCGGGTGTAGCAGGCGACACCGTTGCCGAATTCGTGGTCGTTGATAAGCTGCACGGCGGTGCCGAAATCGGCCACCCGCATGCAGGCCAGCACCGGGCCAAAGATTTCTTCCTTGTAGATGCGCATCTCGGGGGTCACGTTGTCAAACAGCGTGCCACCCATCCAGAAGCCTTCTTCGCATCCGTCACCGGCGCTTGCGCCGTTGAACGTGCGGCCATCGACCAGCAGCTGCGCGCCTTCCTTGACGCCTTGTTCGATGTAGCCGGTGATGCGGGCATGGGCGGCGGGGGTGACGATGGGACCCATTTCGGCGGCCAGGTTGCTGCCGTTCAGCACCTTCAGCGCCTTGGTGCGCTCGATCAGCTTCGGCATCACCTTATCGGCCACATCGCCCACCAGCACGGCCACCGAGATCGCCATGCAGCGTTCGCCAGCGGAACCGTAACCGGCACCGATCAGTGCATCCACCACCTGGTCCACGTCGGCGTCGGGCATCACCACCATGTGGTTCTTGGCACCGCCCAGGGCTTGCACGCGCTTGCCATGGTGGGCACCGGTTTCATAGATGTAGTTGGCAATGGGGGTGGAGCCCACGAAGGACACAGCCTTCACATCGGGGTGCACCAGCAGCGCGTCCACGGCTTCCTTGTCGCCCTGCACCACGTTGAACACGCCGTCGGGCAGGCCCGCTTGCTTCAACAGGTCGGCCATGAACAGGCTGGCGCTGGGGTCGATGGGGCTGGGCTTCAGGATGAAGGTATTGCCCGCAGCAATGGCGACAGGGAACATCCACATCGGCACCATGACGGGGAAGTTGAACGGGGTCACGCCTGCCACCACGCCCAGCGGCTGGCGCAGCGTCCAGTTGTCGATGCCGGTGCTGACCTGGTCGGTGAAGTCGCCCTTCAACAACTGGGGGATGCCGCAGGAGAATTCGACGATGTCGATGCCGCGTGCCACTTCACCCTGGGCGTCGGTGAACACCTTGCCGTGCTCGGCGGTAATCATGTGGGCCAGTGCGTCCTTGTGCAGGTTCAGCAGTTCCAGAAACTTGAACAGCACGCGGGCACGGCGGATCGGGGGGGTGTCGGCCCACTTGGGGAAGGCGGCACGGGCAGCGGCCACGGCGGCGTCCACGTCCTGCACATTGCCCAGGCGCACCTGGCGGGCAATCTTGCCCGTGGCGGGGTTGAACACCGGCTGGGTGCGGGTGCCCGTGCCAGCGCTGCGCACGCCGTGGATGTACTGGGCTACTTCGGTGCTGTCGTTGTAATCGGCCATGGTTTGTCTCGTGGGTGTGAAAACTTGCATGCTTTGGGTCGGCTCTGCCGCCAAAGCCACGCAAGTGGGGTGGATGAATGGACGCGAGTGTAGGCAGGCCACCGTGGCCCTACAAGGCACAAAGGCTGAATTGATTGTTCAGAATAGTGAACAATAGAGGTATGAACGAGCAAAAAATCAACGAACTCTGGAGCCACCTGCACTGGCTGAGCGTGCTGGCCCAGCAGGGCAGCTACACGGCAGCAGCAGCACGGCTGGGGGTCAGCAAAGCGGCGATGAGCCAGCGCATGGCCGATCTGGAGCACACGGCGGGCGTGCCACTGGTGCGCCGCACCACCCGTAGCGTACGGCTGACCGAGGCGGGCCAGCGGCTGGTGGACGACACCCGCGCCTCGTTTGAGCAGATTGCCCAAAGCTTCGCCCAGGTGCGTGACCTGGCCGACGCGCCCCAGGGCTTGCTGCGGGTGACCGCACCGGTGGCGTTTGCGCGCCAGCAACTGGTGCCCCGGCTGGCCGACTTTTTGCGCGACTACCCGGACGTGCGCCTCGAATTGGAGCTGTCGGACCGTTTGTCGTCCCTGGCCACCGAGGGCTTCGATTTGGCCATCCGCCACACCGCCACGCCGCCCGACACCCATGTGGCCTGGGCGCTGTGCGAAACCCGGTCGGTGCTGGTGGCCAGCCGGGCCTATTTGCGTAAACGCGGCATACCCGCTACGCCGGACGATCTGCGCAGCCACAGCTGCCTGCACTACCCGCGCACGCAGGACACCCCGGCCTGGACCTTTGCAGGAGAGGGAGATGCGCGTGTCACCGTGCCGGTAACCGGCGTGCTGTCAGCCAACAACAGCGAGGCCCTGCGGGACGCGGCGCTGGCCGGTTTGGGAATTGCGCTGCTACCGGACTTTAGTTTGCCCGCCAAGTTACGAGGCACCCTGGTGGCAGTGCTGCCGCAGTGGAAGCCGGTGGGCGGCTTTGCCGAGCAGCTGTACGCCATCCGTCCTTACACCGCACACGTGCCTCGGGCGGTGACAGCGTTTGTGGGGTATTTACGGCAGGCGTTTGCCGGTGGATTCACGGGTGGGTTGGGCGATGTGCTGGCGGACGCGGAATAAAACCAGCACGTCACATCAGTTGTCTATCACCCGCCGAGCAAAGCCCTGCAGATAGTCCATCAACTGGTTGGCCCCAGCGATAGCGGCGGCTTCGTCGCCCGAGGCAATGCCCTGGGCCAACGCCAGGTGCGCATTGGCAGCCTGCACGATGTCACCTGCGTGCTGGTAGGCGTACCAAAAACGGCGGCACTGCACGATGAGTGGCACGACGGCTTTGACGGCGGAATGGTTGTGGCTGGCAGCGTGGTTGATTTTGTCCAGCTCCAGATCGGCCCCCATGTACTCGTCCAGGTTGCCACGGGCGGCGGCCTTCAGCATTTTTTCGGCACAGCGCACGATGTCCTTGCGCTGGGCTGCGGTGGCGCGGCGGGCCGAGCAGGCCGCCATCAGGCACTCCAGCACCCGGCGGGTCTGTACCACGTCCAGATGGTCCGCCAGGTCAATGGTGGACACCAGCAAGCCGCGCCGAGGCTGCTGGGCAATCAGGCCAATCGACACCATGCGCAACAGCGCCTCGCGCACAGGGGTACGCCCGAGCCGGGTTTGTTCGACCAAGTCGCCCTCCACCACCGGGCTGCCGGGGGCCAGGCGCAGGGTGCAGATCAAAGTCTCAATGGCGTCGTAGGCCACATCGGCCGCGCGTCGTTTCGGTGCAGACGGTACGGCAGATTGCACAGTTGTAGACATGGTGGTTGATGGAATGGTGCGTGGGGAGGGCTGCAGGACTGTAACACCGGGTTTGTGCACCCAAAAACCTGGCACACAACCTGCTAAAAACTCTATAGATATTTTATAAATATGTTGTTAATATATTTATAAATCAACCAACCACACTTTTTTACCCAGGAGCACCCATGAATCTACCCCGCTGGACCGGCATCTTCCCTGCCATCACCACTAAGTTCCACGCCGATGAAAGCATCGACGCGGAAGGCACGGCCAAACACATCGAATTCCAGATCGCCAACGGCATCCACGGCCTGGTCACCTGCGGCTCGCTGGGCGAAGCCAGCACGCTGACGCTGGAAGAAAAGCTGCAGGTCGCCGACATCGCCCTCAAAGCCGCCAAGGGCCGCATCCCGGTGCTGGCCAATGTGT
>CANFZJ010000319.1 GCA_947451445.1 Comamonadaceae bacterium | reverse complement strand
GCAGCATGACGCACAACCTGTACGAATTCCGCCAGGGCCACGGGGCTGCAGAAGAGTACGCGCTGGAATTCACCCACTGGATCCGCCAGGCAGTGGCCGCCAACGCCACCGACGCGCTGGTGCACTACCGCACGCAGGCCCCCCACGCCCAGCGCGCCCACCCCACCGAGGAGCATTATTTGCCCCTGCTGGTGGCCCTGGGTGCCCGCAGCGGGGCCGACGCCACGCAACGCATCGACGGCGGCATCACCCACGGCGTGCTGTCCATGGAATCCTATGTTTGGGGCCTCGCCTCTTGAAATGAAAGCCCACACCATGACCACCACCCCCGGCCCGCTGCACACCAGCCCCGACTTCGCCCTGCCGTTCCGCGTGCTGCAGCCGCAGCCTGCCCACCCCACCGCCCTGCTGGTGCTGCTGCACGGCGTGGGTGGGTCTGAAACCAACCTGGCCGACCTGGCCACAGACTTGCCCCACACCCTGGTGGTGCTGGCGCGCGGCCCGCTGACGCTAGGGCCGGGGCAATTTGCCTGGTTCCGCGTGGCGTTTACCGCCGCCGGGCCGCGCATCGACGCGCGCGAAGCCGAGCACAGCCGCCAGACGCTGATCCGCTTCGTCACCCAGCTGCAGCAGGTGCACGGCATTGCGCCGCAACGCACGGTGGTGGCGGGCTTCAGCCAGGGCGGTATTCTGTCGGCGAGCGTCGCACTGAGCGCACCTGAGCATGTGGCCGGGTTCGGCCTGCTGTCGGGCCGCATCCTGCCCGAGCTGGAGCCGCACCTGGCCAGCCCCGCGCAGTTGGCGGGGCTGCAGGCCTTTGTGGGCCATGGCGAGCAAGACAGCAAGCTGCCCGTCGCCTGGGCCGAGCGGTCCAACCAGTGGCTGACCCAGCTGGGCGTGGCGCACCAAAACCGGCGCTACCCCATAGACCACAGCATCAGCACGGAGATGCAGGCCGACTTTCTGGCCTGGCTGCGGCCACTGCTGGCGGCAGACTGACATGGACACCCGGCTGCTGATCCTGCGCGAACTGATGCACCACCTGGGGTTTGCGGCGATCAGACTAGGCTGAAACCGCCTCCGGCAGCAGCGCGGCAATGCGGTCGCGGATGGCGTCGGCACGCTCTGGTCCGGCCGTGTGGGCAATCTCATCCAACATCTCGCGGCACACGTCCAACATGGAGTCGCGGTCGCGGGCATTGCGCAGGGCATCGCGCAACGATGCGGCCAGCGCTGGGGCACGCCGGGCGAACATGCGCTCGCACAGGTCGAATAAAAACATGCGGGTGGTGGCCAGCGAACGCTTGCCGTCAAACGGGTCTGCTGCCGCAGCGGCAACCGGCGTCGGGCCCTCCTGCACCAGGTAACCCGCACGCAGCAATTGCAACACCAGCCGGGGGCCGTCTTCGCCCATGTAGGCACCCAGCTCGTGCAGGGTTTTGTGGCCATCGGCCAACAGCAGCAGGCAGCGCTCCCGCTGGCCCAGGCTACGGCAGCCCGGTTGCAGCTCGGCCCGCGCCTTGTCGGTTTTCAACAGTCTCATCGGCCACTCCCCAAGCAAAACGCGATTGGAGCAGTGGAATATGACGGCGTTGTTACAAATCAGCAATTTGCTATAAATACAGTAGCTGCTAGCGCAGGTGGAATATGCGCTAGCAGCCTAAAAGGCTTACATCCTTAGTTCGCCACAGTAAAGCGCTTCTGCACATGCTTGGGCGTTTCGATCTCGTCCACCATGGCCACCGCCAGGTCGGCCACGGTGATGCCGGAAGGCGCCTCGCCCACACCGGGCAACGGAGTGTCGCCGCCCACGCGGTACTGGCCGCTACGGGGGCCGGGGGCCAGGGCGATGGGGGGTGACAGAAAGGTCCAGTCCAGGGTGCACGCCTGCTGCATGCGCGTCAGCAGTTCGCGGGCGGCCAGCGCGCCTTGCTTCCATTCGGCCGGGAACAGCGGGCTGTCCACCAGCTGCACGCCGGGGGCCACAAACAGACTGCCCGCGCCCCCCACCACCAGCACGCGCTGCACGCCTGCACGCTGGGTGCCGTCCAGAATCGCCTGGCTGCCTTGCAAAAACAGGTCGTGGATCTGCGGTTCGGTCCAGCCGGGGTTGTAGGCGCTGATGACCGCATCCACGCCTTGCACGGCCTGGGCCACCTGGGTGGCATCCAGCACGTCGGCGGCCACCACGGTGAGGCCGGGCTGGGCAGTGAACTTGGCCGGGTTGCGGGCCAAGGCAGTGACCTGGTGGCCGCGGGCCAACAGCTCGGTCAAAACAGCCGAACCGACAAAACCGGTGCCGCCAATGAGTGCGATTTTCATAAATATCCTTGTGGTGTGTTGCAGATGGGTCTATTGTTTCTGCTTAACAACCACTTGAATAGACGGCAAAATTCGCTATCACTGTGAAGTAAAACTTATGGACCAACTCAAACGCATGGCGGTTTTTGCCGAAGTGGTGGCAGCCGGCTCGCTCACCGCTGCGGCCCAGCGGCTGGGCATGACGCCGTCCGCCGTCAGCCAGCACCTGCGCCAGCTGGAAAAGGCGCTGGGGCTGGCGCTGTTGCACCGCTCCACCCGCAAGCTGACGCTGACCGAGGCCGGGGCGCGCTACCACGCGGGCTGCGCGGCCATGGTGGTGGCGGCGCGTTCGGCCGACCAGGCGCTGGCCCGGCTGCGCGACGAGCCCGAGGGCGAGCTGCGGCTGGCCGCGCCCATCGGCTTTGCCAGCCTGCTGGCCACCGCCCTCAAGCCGCTGTGCCACACGCCCAAGCTGACGCTGTGCCTGCTACTGGACGACGCGGTGATCGACCTGATCGAAGCCCGGGTGGACCTGGCGCTGCGCGTCGGCAGCCAGCCCAGCTCCAGCCTGGTGGCGCGCAAGCTGGGCAGCATGCAGCGCCAGCTGTGCGCCGCCCCCGCCTACCTGGCCGAACACGGCTGGCCCGCCCACCCGCAAGATCTGCTGCAACACCGCTGGCTGGGCAGCGGCACCGGCCACGCCACGTTTGACACGCTGGAACTGCACGGGCCCGACGGCGCACAGCACACCGTGCAGCTGGAGGGCCGGGTGCAGGCATCGCAGGTGTCGGCCCTGCACGCGCTGTGCATTGCGGGCTGGGGCATCTGCATGGGTGTGCGGCAGGAGGACTTTGCGGCCCTGGCCGACGGGCGCTTGGTGCCCGTACTGCCCGGCTGGCAACTGGCCGATGTGCCGGTCTACGCCGTCACCCCCCGGCGCGGCGAGCAACCCGCCAAGGTGCGGCACACGCTGGACTTGCTGGCGGCGTATTTTGACCAGGTACCGCCCCGCAGCACAGCGGAGTAAGTCCTAACCTATTTTGATAGCTGCCTGCGCAGGTGGAATATGCGCCAGAGGCCTTTTTCATCCGATAAATGACGTGCCGAGCACGGGATGTCAGCCCAACGCCAGTGCCGTCTTGTCCACCACCCGGCGCAGCACAAAGCTGGAGTGCACGCCGGTCACGCCTTCAATGCGCGTCAGCTTGTTGAGCAGCAGGTCTTGGTAGTGGTCCATGTCTCGCACCACCACCTTGATTTGGTAGTCGGCATCCTGCCCGGTGATCAGCAGGCACTCCAGCACCTCGGGCAGCACGTCTACCGAGGCCTCGAAGTTGGCGAAGCGCTCCGGCGTGTGGCGGTCCATGGAGATATGCACCAGGGCCATCAGCGACAGGCCCAGCTTTTTGGCATCCAGCAGGGCGCGGTAGCCCCGGATCAGGCCGGACTCCTCCAGCGCCCGCACCCGGCGCAGGCAGGGCGAGGGCGACAAGCCGATGCGGTCCGCCAGGTCCTGGTTGTGGATGCGGCCATCGGCCTGCAGGATTTCCAGAATTTGCCTGTCGTACCGGTCTAAATCCATGCAAATGCCCTGATCCCTATTAATATTGGCAGATTATGCCAATATCCAAGAATTTAACGGCAATAACGCAATATTCTGCCCGCGACCTGGGCCTACACTGAAGTCTCTGCAAACCACAGACCCCAGCCACTCTGACCACAAGCCAGCAGCGCATCCACCGGCCCCACAAAGGCAGTGGCCCATAAGGGCACTTCTATAAATCCAATTGTCG
>CANFZJ010000318.1 GCA_947451445.1 Comamonadaceae bacterium | reverse complement strand
GTTATGGGGTTCAGGCAGCGGCGGCGAAGGCTTGGCGCAGCACCGGCAGTGCGCCGATGTGGTTGGCCAGCACCAGTACCAGCCGGGCGTTGAAGGCATGGCTTTCTTCGGTGCTCAGGCCCTGGTGGGCTTCGATCAGGGCCTCGTAAAAGTCGTCGGGCGCGTCCAGGTGGGGGGCGGTGGTCAGCGTGGTTTGCATTTTTGTCCTTCAGTTTTTAGCCAGTGCACGCTGGCAGGCACCGCGGATGGCGGCGGCGCTGGGGGCCCGCCAGCGGGCGCACACATGCTGGTCGGGGCGCAGCAGGACCACCGTGCCGGGTTGGGCGTCGTAACGCTGTGCGGCCAGGGTGTTGGCGGTGGTCAGCGGTATGTGCACCACGTGCAGGGCGGCATCCGCCTGGGCAACGGCGCTGGCGGCAGCCGCGTCGCCAAACACCAGGGCGGTAAAGCCGGTGCGGCTGCAGGCGCGCAGCAACCAGCCCGCGTCGGCCAGCGGCGCGTCGGCGGCGGCGGCACCGGGCACCATCTTGCCGCTGAAGCTGTCAGTGTCGGCAGTGTTCAGCGGCGAGTCATGCAGGGTGGCGGGCACCGACAGGCGGCCACTGTTGACCAGCACGCGGGCAAACGGATGTTTTTTGCTCAAGACCAGCGTGGCATCGCGGAACAGGCGGCTGATTTCGCTCTTGGGCGTGATGAAGTCGGTGGCGCGGGTGGAGTTGCGGATGTTCTCGTCGGCAGCGTATTCGCGCTCTGTACCGTAGCTGTCCAGCAGGGCATCGGGGGCCTTGCCTTGCAGTACGGCGGCCAGCTTCCAGGCCAGGTTTTCGGCATCCTGCACGCCCGAATTGGCACCGCGCGCGCCAAACGGCGACACGCCGTGCGCCGAATCGCCCGCAAACAGCACCCGGCCATGGCGGAATTTGGCCATGCGCAGGCAGGAGAAGGTGTAGACGCTGGCCCATTCCAGCTCAAACTGCGCGTCCTTCATCGTCGAGTCCGCCAGCAAGGCCTTGACGCGGGGGATGATGTTTTCGGGTTTTTTTTCTTCCGCCGGGTCGGCATCCCAGCCCAGCTGGAAGTCGATGCGCCACACGCCGTCGGGCTGCATGTGCAGCAGCACGCTCTGGTTGCGGTGGAAGTCGGGGTCGAACCAGAACCAGCGCTCGGCCTTCAGCTCCAGCCCGCTGTGTTCTGCCGTGAGCTTGATGTCGGCGATCAAAAACCGGTCGCGAAAGCTGCGGCCCTTGCTTTCCAGCCCGGCCAGCTTGCGCATTGCGGAGCCCGCGCCATCGCAGGCGGCCACGTAGTCGGCCTCCAGCTGGTAGGGGCCGTCGGGCGTCTGGATGGTCAGGCGGGCCAAGTCGGCTTGTTGCTCCAGCCCGGTCACGGTGTGGTTCCAGCGGATGTCGACCAGCGGCAACTGGGCGGCGCGCTCGGCCAGAAAGCCTTCCACGTAGTACTGCTGCAGGTTGATGAAGGCCGGGCGTTCGTGGCCGGGTTCGGGCAGCAGGTCGAAGCGGTACACCTCTTCGCTCTTGAAAAACACCTTGCCGACGTTCCACGACACGCCCTTGTCCACCATGCGGTCGCCGCAGCCCAGGCGGTCAAAGATTTCCAGGGTGCGCTTGGCAAAGCAGATGGCGCGCGAGCCGGTGGAGAGGGTGTTGTCGTTGTCCAGCAGCACCACGGGCTGGCCTTGCTGGGCCAGGTCCACCGCCAGCGCCAGGCCCACGGGCCCTGCGCCAACCACCACCACCGGGCGGCGCACCGGGGTGACGGCATCCTGGTCGGGGTGGTGGGTGGGGGGGAACTTCAGTTTTTGGTAATCGGTGGGGGGCATGTCTTGTCTCCTTGTTGCCTTATTTTTGTAACTGCTCGACCCCTGCAAGCAGGGTAGCCGAATCGATGCCAGAAATACCGTGGAACCGGCTTTGCCGGGCCACTGGTATTGCCCCCTGCAAGGGGGGAGGAGGCCACACGCAGTGGGCAAGCCTGGGGGTGTGCAATAAAGCCTAGCCTTCCAGGGTTTTCCACATCTCCACATCGCGTTCGGCGGTCCAGATGCGCGGGTCGGTGTACTGGGTCATTTCGTCAAAGCAGCGGGTCACGTCAAACGGCATGCAGTGGTCAAAGATCACCCAATGGCCGTACTTGGGGCGCAGCGTGGCCATGGTGTCTTTGTAGACGGCGTTCAGGTCTTTGCCTGCGGCCACCCCGGCTTCTACGCTGGCGCGCACGTCGGCGATGAAGTCGCGGGTGCCGCGCAGGCCTGCGCTGACCTGCTCGGGCGTGACCAGGGCCGGGCCCCGGCCAGGCACCAGCGCGGCGGGTTGCAGCGCGGCCAGGTTGTCCAGGGTTTGCGGCCAGTCCTTGAAGTAGGCGTCGCCTGCGTAGGGGGTGGCGTCGAACTCCACCAGGTCGCCGCTGAGCAGGGTGCGCTCTTGCGGCAGCCAGACCACGGTGTCGCCCTTGGTGTGGCCACGGCCCAGTTGCAGCAGTTGCACTTCCAGCTTGCCCAGCCATAGCGTCATCTTGCCGGTGAAGGTGATGGTGGGCCAGGTCATGCCGGCGGGTACGGTTTCCACATTGCTGAACAGGCGGGGGAAGCGGCCGATTTCGCTGGCCTTGTCTTGCTCGCCGCGCTCGACGATGAGGTCATAGGTGTCCTGGCTGGCCAGGATTTGCTGGGCGTTGTAGGCGCTGGCACCCAGCACGCGCACCGCGTGGTAGTGGGTCATCACCACGTACTTAATCGGCTTGTCGGTCACTTCGCGGATACGGCGAATGACGTCGGCGGCCATGGCCGGGGTGGCCTGGGTGTCGGCCACCAGCACGGCATCGTCGCCAATGATGATGCCGGTGTTGGGGTCGCCCTCGGCGGTGTAGGCCCAGGCGTGTTCGGAGATTTGGCTGAAGGTGACCTTTTTTTCTTCCAGGTCGGCGTGGGAGGCAAATTTTTTCGTGGTCATGGTGCGTTTTTTTTGGTGGGGAGTGTGTAAATTTGTTAACTGCAAATTGATTTGTTGAATCATAGCTAAAAATTCGCGTATGTCAAAATACTTTGTAATTAACAAATAGGACTTACGCAGCGCCGCTCTGTGCCGCCCGCCGGGCGCACAGAGGGCTTGCGTAAGTCCTGCAACAAACAGGGGCCGGTATGCAGGAACCACGGGAACAACGCGCGGTGCAGTCGATCGAGGTGGGCGGGCGCTTGCTGCTGGCCTTGTCTCACCAACCCGGGCCGATGGCGCTGAAGGACTTGGCGGCCCAGGCCGATTTGCCCGCCGCGCGCGCCCATCCCTATCTGGTCAGTTTTTCGAAGCTGGGCTTGATTGAGCAGCAGGCGGACGGGCTGTACGCCCTGGGGCCTGCCGCGCTGCAGCTGGGCCTGAGCTGCCTGCACCAGCTGGACCCGATGAAGGTGGCGGTGCCGGTGGCCGAGCGGCTGGCCGCCCGCACTGACCAGAGCGTGATCATTGCGCTGTGGGGCAATATGGGGCCGACGGTGGTGCGCATGATCGAGGCGCGCCAGCCGCTGCACGTGAACATGCGGGCGGGCACGGTGATGTCGCTGCTGGGTACGGCCACCGGGCGCGCCTTTGTCGCCGCGCTGCCGCGCAAGATTCTGGAAGAAGCCCTGGCCGGGCCGGTGGGGCACTTCAGCGCGGTGGACCGGGCCGGTGCGCAAAACCTGGATGCCGAGCTGCGGTCCGCCCAGGCGGAAATGCAGGCCCACGGCGTGACCCGCGCACTGGGCCGGCCCATTCCCAGCGTGAACGCCTTCAGCGCTGCCGCCTTTGACCACGAGGGCCACGTGGCGCTGGTGTTTACCGTGCTGGGGCATGCCGACCTGTTTGATGCCAGTTGGGATTCCGCCATGGCGCTGGCGGTGCGCGAAGCCGCGGCGGAGGTATCGCGGCGCTTGGGTTTTGCTATGGTTTAAGTAGCTGCTTACGCAGGTGAAATGTGCGCTATCGGCCTTTTTTGCTTAAGAAAATAGCACCATTTTTTATAGCACTCCGCGCTGCACCTGGTCGCGCTCTATGGATTCGAACAGCGCCTTGAAGTTGCCCTCGCCAAAGCCTTCGTCGCCCT
>CANFZJ010000317.1 GCA_947451445.1 Comamonadaceae bacterium | reverse complement strand
TAGACTGTGCACGCCATGGGCATACACATAGGACTTACGCAACGCCGCCCTGTGTCGCCCTCCGGGCGCACAGGGGATTTGCGTAAGTCCTGACACATACGCAATGGCATTTACAACAATGGGCGACTCCATGGCACCCCCCACCCCCCTGTCCCCCCGCGCATGGCCTGCCTATCTGGCACTGGCCGCGCTGGTGGTGGGCGAAGCCGGGTTGCTCTGGTGGGCCAGGGCCCAGCCACTGGCCGGGCCCTGGGTGCTGCTGCAAATCGCCCTGCTGGCAGGCGCTGTCGCCTGGGCTGCAAACCGCCGCCCCCCGCCGCTGCAGGCCATGGAGCCCCTGGCCTTGTTAAGCGAGGCGCTGGACATCCTGCCCGACAACAGCACCTTCTCCCTGTTTGACGCACAAGACCGGCTGGTGCTGCTGAATGCACGCTGCCAGACCCTGTTTCCGCGCACCGTCACAGGCATGGCCGTCGGCATCTCGTTTGAAGACCTGCTTCGCCGCAATGTCGCCATGGACGAACGGCCCGAGGCCATCGGGCAGGACGACTGGGTCCGGCAACGCCTGGCCGCCTTCCGCCAGCCGGGCCCACCCCAGGTACAGGCCCTGCCCAACGACCAGTGGATCCGCCACAGCCTGCGCAAACTGTCCGACGGCAGCACAGTCATCCTGCGCGAAGACATCACCGACGCCGTGCGCAAAGAGCGCGCCCTGGAACACGCCCGGCAGCAAACCCAACGGGCCCAGTCCCAGCTGTACGAGGCCCTGGAAGCCATGCCGATTGGCATGGAGCTGTACGACGAACAGGACCGGCTGGTCTACTTCAACCGCAACATCGCCGAGATACGCCCCTGGTTCAGCCTGGAAGAAGGCCGTGGCCAAACCTACGAAGCCCTGCTGCGCATAGGCCTGGCCCACGGCTTTCCGCCCGAAGCCATGGGCCAGGAAGAGGCCTGGCTGGCCGCGCACCTGGCCTTGCGCGGCCAGCGCACCGGGCCCGAGGTGCGGGTGTACCCCAACGACACCTGGATGCACGCCTACGAGACCCGCACCCCGTCGGGCCGCATCGTGGCGGTGCGCCTGGACATCACCGAGCTGGTGCGCCAGCGCCAGGACCTGCAAGACGCCAACCAGCGCCTGGCCCAGTTATCGGTGACCGACAGCCTGACCGGCATCGCCAACCGGCGGCATTTTGACGAGCGGCTCACCAGCGAATGGCTGCGCTGCGCCCGCCAAAAAGAACCGCTGGCGCTGCTGGTCATCGACATCGACCACTTCAAACGCTACAACGACCACTACGGCCATCTGGCGGGCGACGCCTGCCTGCGCCACGTGGCCCAGCTGCTGGCAGGCACCGTACGCCGCGCCGGCGAGCTGGTGGCCCGCTACGGCGGCGAAGAATTTGTACTGCTGCTGCCGCGCACCCACAGCGATGCCGCCCGCGTGATGGCCGAGCACTGCATGCAAGCCCTGGCCCTGGCCTGCATTCCCCACGCCAACTCCCCCACCTCGGACGTGCTGACCCTGAGCATCGGCATTGCCCACACCATCCCCAGCACCGACAACGAACCCGCCAGCCTGGTGCACTCCGCTGACGTGGCCTTGTACCGCGCCAAGAATGCGGGACGGCAGCAGTTTGATGTGAGCGGGTTTTAGGAACACCCCCAGTCTTCGCGCACTGCGTGTCGCTACGCCAACCCCCTTGCAGGGGGCGATACCAGTGGCCCGGCGGAGCCGGTTCCACGGTATCTCTGGAAGGGGTGTTTCTGCGTTTGGTTGTATATCTTTTAGGTCGTTGGCGCTTACAGTACTTGCGGTAACAGCTATCTAAACAATAGCATTTTCAATGCGCCTTGTCCCAGTTGGGTCCCACGCCCACCTCGGCCAACAGGGGCACTTTCAAATCCGCCACGCCGGCCATCAGGCGGGGGATTTCGGTGCGCAGCCAATCGACTTCCCCTTCGGGCACTTCAAACACCAGTTCATCGTGTACCTGCATCACCATCTTGGTGGCGCGCTGCTGGGCGTCCAGCGCTTTTTGCACGGCCACCATGCTGAGTTTGATCAAATCTGCTGCTGTGCCCTGCATCGGGGCGTTGATGGCCTGGCGCTCCAGTCCGGCCAGTTGCGCGCCTTTGGCGGTTTGGATGTTGGGCATTTGCAGGCGGCGGCCCAGCACGGTTTCCACGTAGCCCTGTTGTTTGGCCAGGGCCCGGGTGTCGTCCATATAGGCTTTGACGCCGGGGTAGCGCGCAAAGTAGCGCTCGATGTAGTTTTTGGCCGCGGTGTTGTCGATGCCGAGGTTGCGCGCCAGGCCGTAGGCGCTCATGCCGTAGATCAGGCCAAAGTTAATGACCTTGGCGTAGCGGCGCTGCTCGCTGCTGACCTGCGCCACCTCCACGCCAAACACTTCCGCCGCCGTGGCGCGGTGCACGTCCATACCGTCCTGGAAGGCCTTCAGCAACGACACATCGCCGCTGATGTGGGCCATGATGCGCAGCTCGATCTGCGAATAGTCGGCGCTGGCGATCACGCAGCCGGGGGCGGCCACAAAGGCCTCGCGCACGCGGCGGCCTTCAGGGGTGCGGATGGGGATGTTCTGCAGATTGGGGTCGTTGCTGCTGAGGCGCCCGGTCACCGCCACGGCCTGGGCGTAGTGGGTGTGCACGCGGCCCGTGCGCGGGTTGGCCAGCAGGGCCAGCTTGTCGGTGTAGGTGCCCTTCAGTTTGGACAGGCCCCGGTGCTCCAGAATCTTGGCGGGCAGCGGGTAGTCTTCGGCCAGCTTTTCCAGCACTTCTTCGTCGGTGCTGGGCGCGCCGGTGGCGGTTTTTTTGACCACCGGCAGACCGAGTTTGGTGAAGAAGATTTCGCCGATCTGCTTCGGGCTGCTGAGGTTGAACGGCTGGTCGGCCAACACATGGGCCTCGGCCTCCAGCTGCAGAATGCGCGCGCCCAGCGCACCGCTTTGCTTGGCCAAAATCGGTGCGTCAATCAGCACGCCGTTGCGTTCGATGCGGTACAGGGCTTCGCTGGAGGCGATTTCCAGTTCGTAGATGCCGAGCAGCTTAGGCACAGCCTGCAGCTGCGGCCACAGCACGCGGTGCACGTCCAGCGCCATGTCGGCGTCTTCGCAGGCATATTCGGCTACCTTGGCCACGTCCACTTGGTTAATGGTGATCTGGTGCACGCCCTTGCCGCACAGGTCTTCAAAGCTGGTGCCGCTGCGGCCCAGATGCCGCTCGGCCAGGCTGGCCAGGCCGTGCTTCTCATGCACTTCCAGCACATAGCTTTGCAGCATGGTGTCGTGGGCGTAGCCCTGTACTTCGATACCGTGGTTGGCGAACACGTGGCGGTCGTATTTGATGTGCTGGCCCAGCTTGGGACGGGCGGGGTCTTCCAGCCAGGGCTTCAGGCGTGCCAGCACGGCGTCGCGCGGCAGCTGGGCGGGCGCGTCAGGGTAGTTGTGGGCGACGGGAATGTACGCGGCTTTGCCGGGCTCGACGCTGAAGCTGATGCCGACGATCTCGGCCAGCATCTCGTCCAGCGAGTTGGTTTCGGTGTCCAGCGCCACCAGCTCGGCGGCCTGCAATTGGGTGAGCCAGGCGTCGAAGGCGTCCCAGGTCAGGATGGTGTCGTAACCCTCGGTGGCCACTGGGGGCGCACCCGGTGGAACATCCAGTGGCGCGTCGAACAAGCCGGGTTCGGCAGGATGGGCCGTGGCGGCTTTGGGCGCCTTGGGTGCTTTCGGTGCTTTCACCTCTGGCGCAGCCGCCGAGCCGTCCAACTTGGCGGCCAGGCCTTTGAAACCGTATTTTTCGTAAAAAGCCTTGAGTACGCCCGTATCTTGTGCGGTGTAAGCTATCGAATCCATAGCAGGCAGGCCGTCGATATAGCCCGCCAGATCACAGTCGGTCTTGATGGTGACCAGGCGGCGGCCCTGCGGCAGCCAGTCCACGGCGGCGCGCAGGTTCTCGCCGGCCACGCCCTTGATCTCGGTGGCGCGGGCCATCAGCGCGTCCAGGCTGCCGTATTCCATCAGCCACTTGGCGGCGGTTTTGGGGCCGACCTTGGGCACGCCGGGCACGTTGTCCACGGTGTCGC
>CANFZJ010000316.1 GCA_947451445.1 Comamonadaceae bacterium | reverse complement strand
CTCGGCCACGGTGTACAGGCCTTGGCGCGGTATTCCGGCGCTGATGCCTTCGGGCAGGGCTGCGCCGTCAAAGGCCATGCCGGGCTCCAGCACGTCGGGGAACAGCGCGCGGGGCTCTAGAAAGATCAGCTGGTCGTCGAAGTCGCCAAACGCATCGGTCGGCTCCAGCTGCAGCTGAATGGTGTCGCCCGCCACGTGGTCCACCAACGACTCGTCAATTTTGGCCAGCAAATCGCCACCGCCGACCAGAAACTCGACCGGTTCGTCGAGGATGTCGAGTTCGTCGCCCAGGGTGTCGGTGAGTGTCCAGGTCAGCGCCACGACGCATTGAGATGTAATTTTCATACGAGAATTGTAGTGACTGGCTCACCCCCAGGCTCCACACTGCGTGTTTTCGCCAACCCCCTTGCTGGGGGCGAACCTGGTGGCCCGGCAAAGCCGGTTCCACGGGTTCCCTGGAAGGAGGCAGTAGCGTCTCAACGATGGGGCGGGGCCGTTTTGCAGAATTCACAACCGTATTGAAAGAATCCCGTGGACATTACCCAAGTTTTACCTCTGCTCGGCGACATCAGCCCGCAGCAATTCATGCAGCGCTACTGGCAAAAAAAGCCGCTGCTGATCCGCCAGGCCATTCCTGGCTTCAAAGCCTTGCTGGACCGCAGCGCCTTGTTTGCCCTGGCCGAACAGGATGATGTGGAGTCGCGCCTCATCACCAGCACCGACACCGGCTGGAAGATGAAAAACGGCCCGCTACCGCGCCGCGCTTTGCCGCCTTTGAAAACCCCCGGCTGGACGCTGCTGGTACAGGGCGTGGACACGCACGCCGCCACGGCATATGCGCTGCTGCAGCAGTTTCGCTTTGTGCCGGATGCGCGGCTGGACGACCTGATGGTCAGCTTTGCCACCGACGGCGGCGGCGTGGGGCCGCACTTTGACAGCTACGACGTGTTCTTGCTGCAAGCCCACGGTCAGCGCCGCTGGCGCATCGGCAAGCAAAAGGATTTGACGCTGGTGGAGGGTGCGCCGCTCAAAATCCTGGCCAACTTTGAGCCTGAGCAAGAGTTTGTGCTGGAGCCCGGCGACATGCTCTACCTGCCACCACGCTACGCCCACGACGGTGTGGCGGTGGGCGAGTGCATGACCTATTCCATCGGCTTTCGCGCGCCCCAGCGTGCCGAGCTGGCCCGCGAGCTGATGCAGCGCATGGCCGAAGAGGCCGAGGACGTGGTGGGCGAGGCCTTGTACAGTGACGCGGGACAGCCCGCCGTGGCGAATCCGGGCGCTATTCCCGCATCTTTACAAGACTTTGCGCAGACCGCGCTGCGCCAATTATTGGACGATCCGCAGGCTTTGCAGTGCGCTTTGGGCGAGGTGTTGACCGAGCCCAAAGCCCAGGTGTGGTTTGATGCGGCCGAGCCCAGCGCGCCGCTGCGCCAGGTGGCGTTGGACCCGCGGTCCCGCATGTTTTACGACGACCACCACATCTTCATCAACGGCGAAAGCTACCGCGCGGCAGGCCGCGACGCCACGCTGATGCGCCGCCTGGCCGACGAGCGCCAGCTGGACGCCAAAACCCTGGCCCGCGCCAGTGCCGATGCGCAGTCGCTGCTGCTGTCCTGGTGCGCGTCGGGCTGGGTGCAAGCGCGCTGAAGATGGATGCTTCGCCGCCCCTGGTCTTGAACACGCTCTTACCCACAGGCCGCTTTGCAGGCCGGGAGACATTCGCCCAGCGGGTCCGCGACGCCCTGGCCATTGCCGCACGGGACGGCTGGCGCGAGATCGTTGTCTGTGACCCCACTTTTGCAGATTGGCCGCTGGGCGAAAGCGCCGTGCAGGCGTCTTTACAGGCCTGGGCGAAGCAGGGGCGGCGCTTCACCATGCTGGCGATCCACTACGACGAAGTGCGCCGCCGCCATGCCCGGTTTGTCACCTGGCGCACGACCTGGTCGCATCTGCTGGAGTGCCGCGCCTGCCCTAGCGCCAGTCCGCAAGACTTGCCCAGCGCCCTCTACAGCCCGGTCTGGGCTTTGCAGCGGCTAGATGTGGAAAGCAGCACGGGCATGTGCGGGGACGAGCCGCAACGGCGCGTGTTGTTGCGCCAGAACTTGGACGCATGGTGGGGCAAAAGCAGCCCGGCTTTTTCGGCCAGCGTGCTGGGTTTGTAAGGCACTCTGGGCTTGTTGTTTTTTGGCGTAAGGGTTTTGGAGAATTGCGAATGAAGCGCCCTATAATTGAAGGCTGAGTTGAAAGAGCTCGAGTGCTTTCTCTCGGTCGCATCAACAAACAGTTATGCCGACGATTTCCGGAAATTGTTTTCTCCTCCCTATTCTTTAAGGAATTTTCTAATGAACAAATCGCTTGTACTCGCCGCTTTGATGGCTGCTGTTGTTTTGGCTGCTTGCGGCAAAAAAGAAGAGCCAGTGGCTGCTCCCGTTGTGGAAGCACCTGCTGCTGTTGCTCCAGTTGCTGAAGCTGCTGCTTCCGCTGCTGCTGACGCTGCTACCGCCGCTACCAGCGCTGCTGCTGCTGTTGGTACCGCTGTTGATGCTGCCAAAGACGCTGCTGGTGCCGCTGCTGACGCTGCCAAGGCCGCTACGGACGCAGTGAAGAAGTAATTCTTCGCACGCCATTGAAAGCCACCGCAAGGTGGCTTTTTTTCGTCTGTACTCTTTAAAAATCGTTTTAAGGGGCTGTGCGGGTGTGGTCCAGGTCGGGCCGGTTGGCGGGGTCTACGTGGGTCATTAGGTTGAGTACGTTGTGCTGCTGCACAACTCTGCGCCGAGCTTCCACGGCAATCTCGTGCCCGGCTTCGACCGTAATGTCGGCCTGCACCACGATATGGGCATCGGCGACGACCATATCGCCCATTTTTCGGGTTTTCAGGTCATGCACGCTCAACACCCCTGGCGTTTGCAGGATCGTGGTGCAGATGGCTGCTACCTCTTGTTCGTCGACCCCCCGGTCCATGAGGTCGTTGAAGGCGTCCCAGGTGAATGACCAGCCCATCTTGCCCACCATCAAGCCCACGATCAACGCGGCGATCGGGTCCAGCAGCGGGTAGCCCAGCAGGTTGCCGCCGATGCCCAGAGCGACGACCAACGAGGAGGCCGCGTCCGACCGGGCATGCCAAGCGTTGGCAATCAGCATGCCAGACTTAACCGCTTTCGCCACCCTTAGCATGTAGCGAAAAAGTGTTTCTTTCACCACCAGTGCCCCCAGCGCGACCCACAATGCGGACAGGTGCACATCGGCAATGGTGTCCGGGTGTTCCAGCTTGCCGACCGCGCTCCAGGCCATGCCCACGCCCACTGCCAACAGCAGCAACCCCAGCGCCAGCGAAGCACCGGTTTCAAACCGTTGGTGGCCGTAGGGGTGCTCCGCATCGGCATCCTTGCGGCTGTGCTGGTTGGCCAGCAAGACTGCAAAGTCGGCTAGCAGGTCGGACAGCGAATGCACGCCGTCTGCCACCAGTCCCTGTGACTTGGACGTCACCCCGACGACGATCTGCGCTGCGCTCAGTGCGACGTTAACGGCTGCGCTGACCCAGGTACTGCGGGATGCAGCGGCGGACTTTTGTGCCTGCGTCACGCTGCTGTCGTGCTCGTCATCGGGGGGAAAAGATAGTTCCATTTTTGCTCCTGTATTGATAGCTAACTTATAAGCCTAAACCTGCGCCAGCACCCAAAAGCGTTGCGATGCCCAGCGCGGCAAAAATGGCGGCGGCAATGCGGTGTACCAGTTGGGTCGGCATACGTTGTGCGATGCGGTCACCCAGTATGACGGCGGGTACGTTGGCCAGCATCATGCCCAGCGTGGTGCCAGCTACGACAGTCAGGAACGAATCGTATTTGGCGGCCAGCGCAATCGTTGCAAACTGGGTTTTGTCGCCCATCTCGGCGACAAAGAAGGCGACCAGCGTGGTGCCGAATACGCCGTATTTCGCCAGCTTGGCGTCGTCTTCGTCAAACTTGTCGGGTATCAAAGTCCAGCCCGCCATGCCGATAAACGATATGCCAAGCACCCAGCGCAGGGTTTGCGGGCTGACCAGCGAGGTGATCCACCCGCCCACGGCCCCCGCAAAGCCGTGGTTGGCGATGGTGGCG
>CANFZJ010000315.1 GCA_947451445.1 Comamonadaceae bacterium | reverse complement strand
TGGTGGTCAGGCCCTGCAGCTCCAGCGGCAGGGTGTTGACGTCGCCAATCGCCTGCGAGGTGCGGGCGATTTCGTCCCAGCTCAGGGTGAAGCCGAACATGCCGATGCCGACCACCGACGGCGCAATCAGCGGCAGCACCACGTGCCGAAAGCTCTGCCACGGCGTGGCGCCCAGGTCGCGCGCGGCTTCTTCATAGGCCGGGTTGAAGCGGTTGAAGATGGCAAACATGATGAGCAGACCAAACGGCAGCGTCCAGGTCAAATGCGCGCCCAGCGCCGAGGTGAACAGGCCCAAAGCCGTGCCGTAGCCGTCCAGCGTGTCCTGCAGGCCCAGCCACTCCAGCGCCCATTTGATACCACCGTCCAGCAGGCGAAACTCCAGCCCGATGCCCAGCGAGACGATGATGGACGGCATGATCAGGCTGGCAATCACGATGAAAAACAGCGTGTTGCCGCCAGCCAGCTTTTTGCGAAACGCCAGCCCGGCCAGCACCGAGAACACCACCGTGCAGGCCATCACCGCCAGCCCCAGCCCGAGTGAGCGGCGCAGCGCAGCGCCAATGTCCACCACACCCAGGCCCTCGGCCAGTTTGGCAAACCAGTGCAGCGACACGCCCTGCATCGGAAAGGTCAGCCCGCCCTCGGGGCCCTGGAAACTCAGGATGAAGATGACCAGCATCGGCCCGTACATGAACAGCACGAACAGGGCAAAAATCCAAGCCAGCGGATAAAACCCAGGAGCACGTTTTTCAGCCATTTCAAAGCTCCTTGCGAATGTCAACCAGCCGGGTCAGCGCCCAAATAATCATCAACACGATGGCCAGCAGAATCACCGCGTTGGCCGCTGCCAGCGGAAACTGCAGGTACGAGGTTTGCACCTGGATGATCTTGCCGATGGACGCGATCTGCTGCCCGCCCATCACCCCCACCGTCACAAAGTCGCCCATCACGATGGTGATGACGAAGATGGAGCCGATAATGATGCCGGTGCGGCACAGCGGCACCACCACGTTCCACAGGGTTTGCAGGCCGCTGGCGCCGCTGTCGCTGGCGGCCTCCAGCAGGCTGCGGTCGATGCGCATCATGCTGTTGAAGATGGGCACGATCATGAACATGGTGTACAGGTGCACAAAGGCCAGCGTGACCGAGAAGTTGGAAAACAGCAGCCATTCCAGCGGCTGATCGACCAGCCCCGCGCCCACCAGCCCCTGGTTGACCAGCCCGTTGCGGCCCAGCAGCGGTACCCAAGAGATCATGCGGATCACATTGCTGGTCCAGAACGGAATGGTGCACAGCACAAACAGCGCCGTCTGCATGCCCACCGAGCGCACGTGGAAGGCCAGAAAGTACGACACCGTAAAGCCCAGCAGCAGCGTGATCAGCCAGACCAGAAAGCAGAACTTGAAGGTGGACAGATAGGTTTTGAAGGTGACGCACAGGTCGGCGGTATTGCTGCAGCCGTCAAAAATCGAAATGTAATTTTTGAAGGTAAAGCCGGGCAGCAACTCGTATTCGTTGAAGTCCCAAAAGCTGACCATCACGATCAGTGCCAGCGGGATGAGGAAAAACACCGCAAACACCGCCGTCAGCGGCGTGGCCTGCCACCAGGCCGACAGGCTGCGGCCCGGTGCAGGGGTGGGTGAGGGAAGCGGGGCGGTGGGTGTGCTCATGGCGGTATTTTTTGATTTGCTATTAAAAGCGTAGCTGCTTGCGCAGGTGGAATATGCGCTGAAGGCCTATTTCTTATAAATCACCAACCACCGCCGAAACGGGCACGGCGGTATTCCCCCAGGCAAGCGCAGCAAAGCCCGTTCCAGAACAACCGCGGAACCGGCTTTGCCGGGCCGCTGGTTGTGCCCCCTGCAAGGGGGAGGAGCTACACGAAGTGAGCGACTTGGGGGTGAGCCACAAGCTACGCCGCTACGAACTCATTCCACTTCTGGACCATGTAGTTGTTCTCGTCCATCAGCGCGTTCCAGCAGGCGATCTCGCCCATGCGGGACTCGTAGCTGCCGCCGTCGCGGATGGCGCCGACCTTGGCCAGGATGTCGCCGTTGGGGCTCTTGATGTCCTTGGTGGCGGACTTGCCTTCCATCCAGTAGGCCCATTCGTACGGTTCCATCTTGGCCTTGGCGGTTTCCAGCACGGCGCTGTAGTAACCCTGGCGGTTCAGGTAGGCACCGGCCCAGCCGTCCAGGAACCAGTTGATGAATTCGTAGGCACCGTCCAGCGTGCGGCCCTTCAGCGTGGCGGGCAGGCCGAAACCGGCGGCCCAGGCGCGGTAGCCCTCCTTCAAAGGCTGGAAGGTGCAGGCAATGCCCTTGGTGCGCACGGCGGTTACCGCAGGGCTCCACATCGACTGGATCACCACCTCGCCGGAAGCCATCAGGTTGACCGATTCGTTGAAGTCTTTCCACAGCGCGCGGAACTGGCCTTGCTTCTTGGCTTCAATCAGGGTCTTGATGGTCAGGTCAATCTCCTTCTTGGTCATGTTGCCCTTGTCGGGGTATTTGTAGATGCCCATGGCCTCGACCACCATCGCCGCGTCCATGATGCCGATGCTGGGGATGTTCAAAATCGCGGCCTTGCCCTTGAATTCAGGGTTCAGCAGCTCGGCCCAGGAGCTGATGGGGCGCTTGATCAGGTCGGGGCGGATGCCCAGCGTGTCGGCGTTGTACACGGTGGGGATCAGCGACATGAACTGGGTTGGTGTTTTGGAGAACACCTTGGACTTCTCGCCCTCCAGAAAGATCACTTTCTTGGGGGCTGTGCCCTGGTCGCCTACCGCCTTGCCGTTCACCATGCCGGTGGTGAAGAGGCTGGTGATCTTGTCGGCGTTCTTGATGCGTTTGACGTCAATGCCTTTCAGGTTGCCGGTGGGCACGATCTTTTTCAGCGAAAAGTATTCGGTGTCGATCAAATCGAAGCTGTTGGGTGCGGTGACGGCGCGCTTGGTCACGTCGTCGGTGCTGACCGCCACATACTGGATCTTGATGCCGGTGTCGGCCTCGAACTTCTCGGCAATCGCCTTGTCCTGGTTGACCGCCGTGCCCAGGTAGCGCAACACGATTTTGTCGGCCGAGTGCACCGACGGAAAAATGCCGGTGGCCAAAATGCCCGCCGTGCCTTTGAGCAGCGAGCGGCGCTGCAGGGTGGCCGCGAGGGCGTTAGTGGGTTCAGGGGATATGTCAGACATGGTGAAACTCCTGGGGTTGATAACGACGACTTACACAGAAACAGATTCGAGCGGGTGGGCGGCCTCGGCGGCCCAGGCCAGTTGCACGTGTTCG
The DNA here is from genome assembly GCA_947451445.1 of Comamonadaceae bacterium. Lineage (GTDB taxonomy): Bacteria > Pseudomonadota > Gammaproteobacteria > Burkholderiales > Burkholderiaceae_C > Rhodoferax_B. The sequence goes on along the minus strand of CANFZJ010000315.1, from coordinate 815 downwards.
GCCACCTGGTAGGGCCGGGCGGCAAACTGCGCCTCGGACACCATCACCGAAAACGCGGCCGTGGCGTTGGCGTTGTGCGCCACGCCCGGCTTTTGCAGGCCCAGCAGCACGTAGGTACCCTGGTATTCCACGTCGCTGATGACGGCGGGCATGTTCAGCGGGCTGTCTGGCTGGGCGGCCTCGGCAGGGATGACCTGCATGTGGTCCGTGCGCACACCGATCTTGCCGTGCACCGTGTCCAGCACGTTGTGGCCGCCCATGAAGCGCGCCACGAATTCACTGGCCGGGCGGTTGTAAATTTCATGCGGGCTGCCCACCTGCTCGATCAAGCCGTGGTTCATCACCACCATGGTGTCGGCCAGGGCCATAGCCTCTTCTTGCGAATGGGTGACGTGGATAAAGGTCAGGCCCAGCTCTTTTTGCCAGCGGCGCAGCTCGGCACGCATCTGGATGCGCAAAAACGGGTCCAGCGCGGACAGCGGTTCGTCCAGCAGCAGCACCTTGGGTTGGGTGATCAGTGCCCGGGCCAGGGCCACGCGCTGCTGTTGGCCGCCCGACAGCTCGCCCGGCGTGCGCTCGGCCAGATGGCCCATGGCCACGCGGTCCAGCAGGTCTTTGGCCTTGGCGTGGCGCTCGGCCTTGTCCATGCCCTTCATCTTCAGGCTGAAGGCCACGTTGTCCAGCGCGGACAGGTGGGGGAACAGCGCAAAGCTCTGGAACATCATGGCCGTGCCGCGCTCGGCGGCGGGCAGGTCGGTGATGTTGCGGTTTTCCAGCAGGATGTCGCCGCTGCTGACCGACTCGTGCCCCGCCAC
>CANFZJ010000314.1 GCA_947451445.1 Comamonadaceae bacterium | reverse complement strand
GCTGCGTTCAACACGGGCCACATCGCCCGATGCCACGGCGCGCTCAACTTCGTCGTACAGTGCCGACGCCTTCACCGCCTGGCTGCGCTGCCAGTATTGGTAGCCGTTCCAGCCGGCAAAACCGGCCAGCACGGCAATCAACACCCAAGTGATCAGGTTGCCGAAGCGGTTCCAGAATGCTTTCAGCTCGTCGAGCTGTTCTTGTTCTTCGAGGTCGAGGTGGTTTGCCATAAATTTCTAAAGTCCAGCTCAGGATTGTAGGGTTGCGGCCCACGCGGCCACATCGGCCAGGGGCTGGGTGCGCTGGGCACCATGGCCGTCGCGCAGGGCTTTGATGGTCACGAGGTTCTGCGCTAGTTCATCGGCACCGAACACCAGTGCGTAACGGGCACCACTGCTGTCGGCTTTTTTGAACTGGGTCTTCATGCTGCCCATGCCGTCGGCCGCACCGGCGTGCATCTGCACCTGTACCCCCGCACGGCGCAGGGTTTGCAAGGTGGCCATGGCGATAGGCAGCGTAGCGGCGTCGGGCACGATGGCATAGGCGTCAGCGGCCAGCGGGGGCAGCTCGGTGCCCTGCTCTTTGATGAGTTCCAGCACCCGTTCGATGCCCATGCCCCAGCCGACCGCTGGGGTGGGCTTACCGCCCAAAATTTCAAACAAGCCGTCGTAACGGCCACCGCCGCACAGCGTGCCCTGCGCACCCAGTTCGTCGGTGATGAACTCGAACACGGTGTGGCTGTAGTAGTCCAGGCCGCGCACCAGGCGCGGGTTGACGGTCCACGGCACGCCGCAAGCGGTTAGCAGGCTTTGTACCGTGTGCAGGTGCTTTAGCGAGGCCTCGCCCAGGTAGCTCAGCAGTTGGGGCGCGTCTTGCACCATGGCTTGCATCGCGGGATTTTTGGTGTCCAGAATGCGCAGCGGGTTGGTCAGCAGGCGGCGCTGGGCGTCGGCATCCAGCAGTTCCCGGTGCTGCTCAAAGTAGGCGATCAGCGCGGCGCGGTGGGCTTGGCGCTCGGCGGGCACGCCCAGGCTGTTGATCTCGACGCGCACATTGCGCAGGCCCAGCTTGGCAAACAGCTCGTAGGCCAGCAGCATGATTTCGGCGTCCACCTCGGGGCCGGCAAAACCCAGCGCCTCGACACCCAGCTGGTAAAACTGGCGGTAACGGCCACGCTGGGGACGTTCGTGGCGGAACATCGGGCCCATGTAGTACAGGCGCTTGCCACCGTCGTAGGTCAGGTTGTGCTGGATGGCGGCGCGCACCACACCGGGGGTGTTTTCGGGCCGCAGGGTGAGTTGCTCGCCGTTGAGCCGGTCTTCAAAGGAGTACATCTCCTTCTCAACGATATCGGTGGTCTCGCCGGTGCCGCGCACAAACAAGGCGGTGGGTTCGACGATGGGCGTGCGCACCATGCGGTAGGCCGATTGGGCCATCAGCGTGCGCACCTTGTCTTCCAGCCACTCCCAGCGGGCGGAGTCGGGCGGGAGGATGTCGTTCATGCCTTTGACGGCAGAGATTTTGTCAGCCATGGAATCTGATTGCTATATGTTTTATAGCTGCTTGTGCAGGTAGTACCTGCGCAAACGGCCTATTTTTTATAAATTAGGGCATGGTTATGGATAACTTGCGGATTTGGCCTTCGGCTTCGGGATGCAGTGCGAGGCGTGAAAACCGCCGCATAGCACCGCTATGCAAGGAATTCACAACGACGCAATGCGCCCGAAGCTGAGGAGCCAAATTCGCCAAGTTATTCATAGCCATGTCCTTAGGCTGTGGCAACCGAGCCGAAGCGTTTGGCGATGTAGTTCTCCACAATCACCTGGAATTCGGCAGCAATGTTGTCGCCACGCAGGGTGAGACTCTTTTCGCCGTCAATGTAGACCGGGGCGGCGGGTGCCTCCCCCGTGCCGGGCAGACTGATGCCGATATCGGCGTGCTTGCTTTCTCCGGGGCCGTTGACGATGCAGCCCATGACGGCCACCTTCATCGCCTCCACGCCGGGGTACTGGGCCCGCCAGATGGGCATCTGGGCGCGCAGAAAGTCGTCGATCTGCTTGGTCAGCTCTTGAAACGTCGTGCTGGTGGTACGGCCACAGCCTGGGCAGGCGGTCACGCTGGGGTTGAAGCTGCGCAGGCCCAAGGCTTGCAAAATTTCTGACGCCACCACCACCTCTTGCGTGCGGGCCTCGCCCGGCTGGGGCGTGAGCGAAACGCGGATGGTGTCGCCAATGCCTTCTTGCAGCAGCACGGCCAGCGCGGCGCTGGAGGCCACCGTGCCCTTGGTCCCCATGCCGGCTTCGGTCAAACCCAGGTGCAAGGCGTAGCGGCAGCGTGCGCTGAGGGCGCGGTAGACCGAAATCAAATCTTGCACACCGCTGACCTTGCAGGACAGGATGATCTGCTCGGGCGGCAGCCCCATGGATTCGGCCAGCTTGGCGGATTCAAGGGCGGAAGTAATCAACGCCTGGTACATCACCGGTTTGGCATACCAGGGATGACTGCGATGGCTGTTTTCGTCCATCAGATCGGCCAGCAGTTGCTGGTCCAGGCTGCCCCAGTAGACGCCGATGCGCACGGCTTTGTTCCAGCGCACCGCCGCTTCGATCATCTGGCCGAACTGGCGGTCGCGCTTGTCGCCCTTGCCCACGTTGCCAGGGTTGATACGGTACTTGGACAGCGCCTGGGCGCAGTCGGGGAACTCGGTCAGCAGGCGGTGGCCGTTGTAATGGAAGTCGCCGACCAGCGGCACGTCGACGCCCATGCGGTCCAGCTGTTCGCGGATATAGGGCACGGCCTGGGCGGCCTCGGGGGTGTTGACGGTGATGCGCACCATCTCCGAACCGGCCAGCGCCAGTTCTTTCACCTGGATGGCGGTGCCGATGGCGTCCACCGTGTCGGTATTGGTCATGGACTGCACCCGCACCGGGGCGTCGCCGCCCACGGTCACATCGCGCGCACCCCAGCGCACATGGGCCTGGTAGGTCGTGCGCACACGGGGTGCGGCGGCATCAATGGGCAGCGAAAAGTCCATTATTTGACCTCAAAACGGGCGGCACGGTCCTTGGGGAAGCGCGCCATATCAAACGTTTGGCCATTGACCTGCAGATCCACCGCATCGGCACGGCCCACCACCAGCGCCATCGGCAGCGTGCCAGACACCTCAACAACCTCACCGGGTTTGAGGGTGCGGCCCAACGACACCACGCCTTTGGCGTCGGTGACTTTGACCCAGGCCTCCGCCTTGGCAGTGAAGACCAGCGGGGTGGCAGCGTTATCTGGCGCGGCCACGACCGGCGCAGAGGCTACAACCGGCACAGGCACGGCAGCCACCACCACAGGTGGTGTGGGCGGTGCGGGCGATGCAATGGGTATGGATTCGACGGGTGCAGAGACCTCGGACGCAGGCATGCTCGCCATGGGCTGGCCTATGGCTTCGGTGCTCTGCGCCAATACCGCAACCTCTTCTGCCACGGGGGCCGCCTTGGGCCACAGCAATACGCCGACGGCAGCCACCAACAGAACCACGACCGAAACCACCACCGGGTTACGCAACTGCCCCAGCAAAGACAAGCCAGAGCCCGCGCCAGACGCACGGAAGGTGGTGTTGATGGCAGGCTCTTCGGCCCCCAAACGGGAAGCGCCCGTGGGTGGCAAATGGGCCAGTACCGGGGCCGGATCCAGCTTGAGATTGCGACACACCGTGGCGGCCAAGGCCCTGGCAAACGCGACATCGGGCAGCACGTCGATACGCCCAGACTCCAGCGCCTCCAGCTTGGCAACCGGCACTTTGAGAGAGACCGCCAGTGCGGCTATGTGCAAGCCCGTGGCTTCACGCGCTTGCCGGATCAAACTACCAGCCTCCACCGCAGAAGCCAAAAACTCTGCTGCGGCAGGTGCTGCGCCCTGCTCTCGACCCACTGGCTCACTCATCAAATGCCCCTCGGTCATAGGCCGCCATCTCACGTGACTGGCCAAATCGTTTCTTTAATTGGTCCACCAACTGCAGCATGGCTTCGCGGTTTTCCATGCGGCGCTCTACCTTGATGCCCAACCACAGGGATTCTGCGTTGGCCAAATCGGTATTGTTCAAGCGGCGAATGTAGAACTGCGCCCGC
>CANFZJ010000313.1 GCA_947451445.1 Comamonadaceae bacterium | reverse complement strand
TTCGTTCTTTTCGAAAAGCTGGCCTTCGGAATTGACCAACCCGGGGGCAGGGAAGCGCATTACTTTTCGCAAGGTAATCGGCGCGCCCGCTACCGGCCCAGCAACCGTGAAGTTCACGCCGAAGTGGGTTCCAAACTGAGGAGGGACCATGGTTTGTTGTGCAATGAGCCGGACGTTGCGAAAATTTGTCCGCTGCCCCGAAGCGTGCAACGGGTCTTTGACTGTGGCAGTGGTCTCTGCGTCGTACAGTCCGGCCCAATGCAAAGTGAGTGGAGCTTGTTTAGGCACTGGGCTTGTGGCACAGCCACTAACAAGCAGCATGGTTGCGAGGAATACAAGAAATGGCATCGAATCTCCGGGAAACGGGGTTGCGGTTGCGCAGTTTATTTCGTAAGAGCCGCGCCTCAATAGGGGGGTATGGACGTCTGCGGTTGGTCCGGTGTCCAGTCTCGGTACTGGAGCCGAAGTCCTACGCGGGGGTGGGCGTCGTTGGCAGTAGGTTTTTTTATGCGAAATATGCCGCTAGTGCATACAAAATAAGCGCAGGTAGCTATATTATTAATAGCATCACTGGCGGCCCGCGCTCAGTCCAGCAGCAGCGGTGCGTCGGGTAATTCGTTGCGCCGCAGGTGGGGGGTGTGCAGGGGGAAGTGCTGCACCAGCACGGCGGAAACCTCTTCCAGTGCCTGGGTCAGGCCCTCTTCAAACTGCCCCGCGTGCAGGGCGGTGCCTAGCTTGGCGACCATGGCTTGCCATGCGGCAGCGGGTACGCGCTGGTTCAGGCCCCGGTCGGCCACCAGCTCGATGGAGCGGTCGGCCAGCAGCAGGTAGACCAGCACGCCGTTGTTGTGCTCCGTGTCCCACACGCGCAGCTTGCTAAACAGCATGACGGCGCGTGCACGGGCGGTGGCATTGCGCCACAGGTAGCTGAGTGGCAAACCGCTTTCCACCACGATGCGGATTTCGCCGGTGTGGCGCTGTTCGCTGGCGCGGACACGGTGTTCCAGCCGTTCCAGCAGTGTCGGGGGGACGACCCGGCGCACTTCTGCGGCGTCGAGCCAGCGGTGCTTGAAGATGCGTTGGAGTGTGTGCAACATACCGGTCACCAGCCTCCGGAGGCACCGCCGCCGCCAAAATTACCGCCACCGCCGGAGCTGAATCCACCCCCGCCGCCGCTGCGCCCTCCAGAGCTGAACCCACCGCCTCCAAAGCCTCCTCCCGAGCCCAGGGAGCCCGTACCCAGGCGCGACAGCAAGGTAAACAGCAAGGCCGCCACCCCGGCCAGTCCGGCAAACAGCAAGCTGGTCGTCACCATCCAGACCATGGCCCCCACGGCACCACCCGCAACCAGCGCGCCCAGTTTGGGGCCCAAAATGCTGCGGGCGATGCTGCCGCCGATGGGTAGCGCCAGCACGGTAAAAATGAGCAGTTGCCCCCAATCGAATGCATCACCGGTCCACTCGGCTTGCGCCTTGGGAGCGGGCAGGGCCTCGCCTACGATGCGGGCCATGATCTGGTCCACACCTGCATCGACCCCGCCCGCAAAGTCACCCTGTTTGAAGTGCGGTGTGATGGCGTCGTCGATGATGTTTTTGGCCGCCAGGTCGGGTACTGCGCCTTCCAGCGTCTTGGCAACCTCGATGCGCAGCTTGCGGTCGTTCTTGGCCACCAGCAGCACCAGCCCGTCGCCCACGTCTTTGCGGCCAATCTTCCAGGCATTGCCGATGCGGTTGGCGTAGCTGGCAATGTCTTCTGGCTGGGTGGTGGGCACCAGCAGCACTACGACCTGGGAGCCGCTGCGGGCCTCGAAGGCGCTGAGTTTGGCCTCCAGCGCCTGCTGTTGGGCGCTGCTCAGGCTGGCGGTGTGGTCTACCACGTGGCCGCTCAGGGCGGGCACGGGTTGCAGGTCCTGCGCGCTGCAGGCCCATGCCAGCCAGGCGAGCCCGCAGACCAGCAACCGGGCGATGAATAGGGGCACTGTGCAGCCTTATTTCTTGAAGTCCACTACCGGCGGCGCGCTGATGGCCGCTTCGTTTTGCACGGTGAAGCTGGGCTTGGCGGCGTAGCCAAACACCTTGGCCGTCAGGTTGCTGGGGAAGCTGCGCGCCAGCACGTTGTAGTCCTGCACCGTGCCGATGAAGCGGTTGCGCGCCACGGTGATGCGGTTTTCGGTGCCTTCCAGCTGCACCCGCAGGTCGCTGAAGCCCTTGTTGGCCTTCAGGTCGGGGTACTTTTCTACCGTGACCATCAGGCGGCTCAGGGCGCTGCCCAGCTCTCCCTGCGCGGCCTGGAACTTGGCGAATGCCTCGGGGTTGTTCAGCGTTTCGGGCGTGACCTGCATGGACGTGGCCTTGGCGCGGGCCTCCACCACCTTGGTCAGCGTGTCTTGCTCAAAAGCGGCCTCGCCCTTGACGGTGGCGACGATGTTGGGCACCAGGTCGGCGCGGCGCTGGTACTGGTTCAGCACCTCGCTCCAGGCGGCCTTGCTTTGCTCATCCAGCCGTTGGAAGTCGTTGTAGCCGCAGCCGGTCAGGGCCAGCGTGAGCAAAAGGGCGGGTAAAAAGCGTTTCATAGGGTTCCTGCGCAGGCCGATATGGCCGTAATGCGCGGCACCTTAGCATAGACACTGAGTCGCCCAGGGGGCAAAGCAAGGCAAAATCGGCCCACATTTTTACCGTCCACCCCATGCCCAAAGCCAAACTGCAGGCCGCCACCGTGGGTGGTAGCGCCGACGACACCGAAGCCGCTTTTTACGAAGCCTTACAACTGGGCGACATCGACAAGCTTATGGCTTGCTGGGCCGACGAGGACGATGTCGTCTGCGTCCACCCTGGCGGCGCGCGCGTGCTGGGCGTAGCCGCGGTGCGGGCTGCGTTTGATGCCATGTTCAGCCAGGGCCGCTTGCGTGTCTGGCCCGAGCAGGTGCGCCGGGTGGACGCGCTGGGTTGTACCGTGCACAACCTGGTGGAGCGTATCGAGGTGATGGCACCCGACGGCCCGCGCGAAGCCTTTGCCGTGGCCACCAATGTCTACCTGAAAACCGCACAGGGCTGGCGCATGGTGGCGCACCACGCCAGCCCCGGCACGGCCCTCGACCTGCAGGCATCGGGCGGCGCGCCCATCCTGTTGCACTGAGTTTTAGATGCAAAACAGGCCTCTAGCGCATATTGGATCTGCACAACAAGCTATGAATTATGTAGCACCCTGGTGGCTGCCCGGTGGCCAGGCCCAGACCATCTGGCCCGCCCTGTATTCGCGCCGGGTGTTTGGGCCCCGGCCCCAGTTTCGGCGCGAACGCTGGCTGACGCCCGACCTGGACTTCATCGACGTGGACTTTTGCGACGCAGCGGCCCACATCGCCGACCCGGCCGCTAGCGACACCGACCGGCCCCTGCTGGTGCTGTTCCACGGGCTGGAGGGCTCGTCCGGCAGCCACTACGCCGAGGCATTTGCCGACTTTGCCCGGGCCCACGGCATGGGCTTTGTGGTGCCGCACTTTCGCGGCTGTAGCGGCGAGCTCAATCTGGCCCCGCGCGCCTACCATTCGGGCGATTTTGAAGAGGTGGGCTGGGTGCTCAAGCGCCTCAAGTCCTGGCACCGGGGCAAGCTGATCGTGGTCGGCATCTCGCTGGGCGGCAACGCCCTGCTGCGCTGGGCCGAAGAAATGGGGGCGCAGGCGGCCCAGACCGTCCAGGCGGTGGCGGCGGTGTCGTCCCCCGTGGACCTGGCTGCCAGCGGCTGGTCCATCGGGCGCGGCTTCAACCGGCTGGTCTACACCCGCATGTTTCTGCGCAGCATGAAGCCCAAGGCGCTGCAAAAGCTGGACCAGCACCCCGGCCTGTTCGACCGCGAAGCGCTGCTGGCCGCGCGCGACCTGTACGAATTTGACAACGTCTTCACCGCGCCGCTGCACGGCTACGCCAGCACCGAAGACTACTGGGCCCGCGCCTCGGCCAAGCCGCATCTGGCGCAGATCCGCATTCCGGCGCTGGTGGTCAACGCCTGCAACGACCCCTTCGTCCCCGTCTGGAGCCTGCCGCACCAGGACCAGGTGGGCGCACACGTCACCCTGTGGCAACCCGCCCACGGCGGCCATGTGGGCTTTCCCCACGGCCCCGTGCCCGGCCATGTGCG
>CANFZJ010000312.1 GCA_947451445.1 Comamonadaceae bacterium | reverse complement strand
GGTCTAAAGTGCTTCCAGCGCAGATGGTGCATGCGCTGATTGCTATTAAATTAGTAGCAATTTGGGTTGCATCCAAAACAACCATCCCAGCAGCGCGGCGCAGTGCAGCGTCACTGTGAGCCAGTAGGTAGACTGGAATGTAACTTTGGATGACTTGTGTCGCAGGCTGGCTTGTGCCAAGGCCGCAGCGGGCCAACCGCCGAGCAAGCTGAATAGATGGAGAGTGTCTTCCTTGGTGCGCCACTGGCCTGTTTGGGCGGCATGTTTGTCGTTCCAGTAGGCCAGGAAGGTGAGCAGATTCACACCCACTGTGGCGCCCAATATCCATGTCGGCAAGCGGTGCGCCCATACCCCCCAGGCCAGCAAGGCCAGCCATATGATGGTCAGCGGCAGCAAGACCGGGTTGGCGTTGTCTTGCCTGCCACGGTGCTGTCGCTTGGTTTGAGGTGCGCGTAACGGTGGTGCAGGTCGCGTGGGGGTATAGGCCGGCCGTACTGCCATGGCGCGTGGGCCTTTGCCACCCACGGTAATCTCTTCAAACTGTACGGCCTCGCCTTCGCGGGGAGATGCAGTGCCCCGGTAGTCCTTGATGTGAAAGAAGATGTCTGCCGGTGTCTGTGGACTGCGGATAAAGCCGAATCCGCGTGTGGCGTCCCAGCGTTGGACGGTTCCCTGCTTCTGCATTTCTGAGGCCTTGTGATGTTCAAGTCATATTTTTGTACCGTTTTAGACACTCAAAGTTCTCCCCGTTCGCACTGGATAAGTGTGGGGTAACTCTGTGCACTGGCTGTATGGGCTGTTTAAGTGCTTGTTTAAAAGAAAAAGCTTGTATTGCCCAATATTTAGGCAATTCGATCAGTGGCCCCAATCCAGCGGCAGCCCCACATAGTTTTCCGCCAACACCGTAGACGCCGCGGTGGAGTTCACCAGGTACTCCAGCTCCGCCTCCTGCATGCGCTGACCAAAGGCGCCGGTGTCGGGGAACTTGTGCATCAGCGAGGTCAGCCACCAGGAGAAGCGCTCGGCTTTCCAGATGCGGGCCAGGGCGCGTTGCGAATAGGTGTCGATGCCGGCCGCGCTTTTCTCGGCGTAGAACTCGATCAGCGCGCCCGACAGGTATTTCACGTCGCTGGCGGCCAGGTTCAGGCCCTTGGCGCCGGTGGGCGGCACGATGTGGGCCGCGTCGCCCGCCAAAAACATGCGGCCAAAGCGCATCGGCTCGGCCACAAAGCTGCGCAGCGGGGCGATGCTTTTCTCCAGCGTGGGGCCGGTGACGATGCGCTCGGCCAGCGCGGGGTCCAGGCGGCTGCGCAGCTCGTCCCAAAAGCGCTGGTCGCTCCAGGCTTCTACTTTGTCGTCCATGGGGCACTGCACGTAGTAGCGGCTGCGCGTCAGGCTGCGCATGGAGCACAGCGAAAAGCCGCGCTCGCTGTTGCCGTAAACGATGGAGTGGGGCGACACCGGCGGCACATCGGCCAGCACGCCCAGCCAGCCGAACGGGTACACCTTCTCGTATTCGGTCACCGCGCCCTCGGGCACGCTGGCGCGGCAGACACCGTGGAAGCCGTCGCAGCCGGCGATGAAGTCGCAGTCCAGCGTGTGGGTCTGGCCGTCTTTCTGGTAGGTGACGCGGGGGCTGTTGCTGTCGAAGTCATGCACGGCGACTTGGCTGGCTTCGTACACCGTGGTCAGCCCGGCGGCGTTGCGGGCGTCCATCAGGTCGCGCGTCACCTCGGTCTGGCCGTAGGCGGTGACCACCTTGCCGCCGGTCAGGCCATGCACGTCAATGGCATGGCGCACGCCCGAGAACACCAGTTCGATGCTGTGGTGCACCACGCCCTCGGCCTGCACCCGCTCGCCCATGCCCGCTTCGTGCAGCATGTCCACCGTGGTTTGCTCCAGGATGCCGGCACGGATGCGGCCCAGCACGTAGTCGGGGCTTTGCCGCTCGATGATGACGTTGGCAATGCCGGCTTTGTGCAGCAACTGGCCGAGCAGCAAGCCGGACGGGCCTGCACCGATGATGGCAACCTGGGTACGCATAAAAGTCTCCTTGTTTTTAAACCTGGATGGAGCTTAGGCGTGGGCAGCGCAGCGCACCAGAGGCAAACGGTGCTGTTGTGCGATGATCGGCTGGCATGTGCGATCACCGCGCAAAATAGCAGCATGACCATCCAAAAATCCGACTTTATTGAAGGCATGGCCAAAGGCATGGCCGTGCTGGAGAGCTTCGACACCGAGCGCCAGCGCCTCAATGCCACCCTGGCCGCCCAGCGTGCCGGGCTGACCCGGGCCGCCGCCCGCCGCCATCTGCTGACGCTGGCGCACCTGGGCTATCTGGATACCGACGGCAGCTATTTTTGGCTGGCCGCCAAGGTGCTGCGGTTTTCGGGCAGCTACCTGGCATCGGCCCAGCTGCCGCGCGTGCTGCAGCCCACCTTGAACCGGCTGGCGGCGCAGACGCAGGAGTCGTTTTCCGCCGTGGTGCGCGACGGCGACGAGGTGGTTATCGTGGCAAGAAGTGGCAATGACCGCAGCGGCGGCCCGCTGCGCGTGCTGGCCTACGGCCTGCATTTGGGGGCGCGGCTGCCTGCCCACGCCACCTCGACCGGGCGGGTGCTGCTGGCGGCCGAGCCCAAGGCCGCATTCAACGCCTGGATGAAAAACCGCAGCCTGCCGCGCCTGACAGCCCACACCACCACCGACCCGAAAGCCTTTCGTGCCGTGGTGGAAAAGGTGCGCGACGACGACTTTTGCGTGGCCAGCGAGGAGCACGAGCTGGGCGTGCACGCCTTGGCGATTCCGCTGCGCAATCTGCAGGGGCGCACGGTGGCGGCATTGAATGTGGTGACCACCCCGCAGCGGCTGGAGCAAGAGGTGCTGCGCCGGGACTTGCTGCCGCTGTTGCTGGACGCAGCGCGAGAATTACGACCTTTGTTATGAAATAGGCCGCTAGCGCAGGTGCAGTGTGCGCAGGTAGCTATTTAAATAATAGCAATTGAACTTGCGCAATTTAAGCCCGGTGCGATATCTCCATCACCACCGCCCGCGCGGCGAGCTGCTGCACCAGCGCCTCGGCGGCGGCGCGGTTGCGGGCGTCCAGGTTGGCGTCCCATTCGTCCAGCAGGTAGACCGCAGTGTGGGTGGTTTTGACGATCTCTTGCAGCGCGCGCAGCTGGCGTTCGCCGGATGAATAGCCGCTGGGCGTGGCCTCTTCTTCACCGTCCTCGTCTTCGGTTGGGTTTGCTGCGGCAAATGCAAACGCCAGTTTGTCGTGCGTGGGCCAGTAGTAGGCCTGGTGGCCGAGCCGGGCTTTCAGTGCAGCCAGCAGGGTCGATTTGCCTGCGCCGTTGCCACCGCGGACCTGCCAGCGGCCGACGGGCTGTTGCTTTAATAGTTGTAGCACCTCAGGCAGGCTGGACATGCGCTGCGTGCCATTTTGGCTAGACAGTAGCTGGATGCGGTCAAAGTCTATGCGCTGGTCATACTGCGCGTCCGCTGCCGGGCGCATGGCGTTGCAGGCTCCGCCAATGCGGGTCCAGATGGCGGCCAGATCGTTCCAGCCCGAAGCCAGGTCGTGCATATCGGTGGACAGCGCAATCTGCCGGGGCAGGGTGGCGGCCAGGGCGACCAGCAGGCCGGTGTTGCCCACGTTGCTGCCCGCCACCCAGGCCAAATAGGCAAACAGGGCGGCCAAAGACAGGATGCCGTTCACCGTGGCCAGGCCTTCGCGGGCCAGAATGGCGCGGATCTGCGCTGCCAGCGCCGCCCGCAGCCGGGTTTTGAAGCCACGGTGCCAGAGGCGAAAGTTGCTACGGTTGCCGCTGAAGATGTTGTCCCAGGCGCTGTAGGTGTGCGCGGTCATGCGGTTGGTGCTGGTCTGGTGGGCCAGGTAGGCGGCGGCCACGGGCTTGCGCACCAGCCATTGCAGCGCCAGCAGCAGGGCAAATACCCCGGCGTAGACGATGGGCAGGCCGCCGTCAATCGCCACGCCCAGCACAGCCGCGTTGAAGACCAGGCCGAACAGCAGCTTCAGGTCGGCCTCCAGCTCGTAGACAAGCTCGAAGAAGATGTGAAAGGCCTCGTTGGTCAGAAACGGCTCCACCTCTTCGCGCTGCGCCTTGTCGCCCAGCAGGGTGGCCTGGTGC
>CANFZJ010000311.1 GCA_947451445.1 Comamonadaceae bacterium | reverse complement strand
GTTGGCGAAGCGGGCTTTGTACTCCGCCTCTTTGGCCGCCAGCTTGGCCGGGTCACCCTTGTCTTCGCGGAAGATGATTTCCACCGCGCCCTTGGCACCCATCACGGCGATTTCGGCATTCGGCCAGGCGAAGTTGACATCGCCGCGCAGGTGCTTGGAGGCCATCACATCGTAGGCACCGCCATAGGCCTTGCGGGTGATGACGGTGACCTTGGGCACCGTGCACTCGGCATAGGCGTACAGCAGCTTGGCACCGTGCTTGATGATGCCGCCGTATTCCTGGGCTGTGCCGGGCATGAAGCCGGGCACGTCGACAAAGGTGATCACCGGGATGTTGAAGGCATCGCAGAAGCGGATGAAGCGCGCGGCCTTGATGCTGGACTTGATGTCCAGGCAACCGGCCAGCACCAGCGGCTGGTTGGCCACGATGCCTACGCTCTGGCCTTCCATGCGCGCAAAGCCGATGACGATGTTTTTGGCGTATTCGGGCTGGATCTCGAAGAAGTCGCCGTCGTCCACGGTTTTGGTGATCAGCTCCTTCATGTCGTAGGGCTTGTTGGGGTTGTCAGGCACCAGGGTGTCCAAGCTGAAGTCCAGCCGGTCGGCGCGGTCGCCGCTGTGGCCTGTACTTTTACGGCAAGGGGCTTTTTCGCGGTTGTTCAGCGGCAGGTAGTTGTATAGGCGGCGCACCATCAGCAGCGCCTCCACGTCGTTGTCAAACGCCAGGTCGGCCACGCCGCTCTGGGTGGTGTGGGTGATGGCACCGCCCAGCTCTTCGGACGTCACCTCCTCGTGCGTCACGGTCTTCACCACCTCGGGGCCGGTGACGAACATGTAGCTGCTGTCTTTGACCATAAAGATGAAGTCGGTCATGGCCGGGCTGTACACCGCGCCGCCTGCGCAGGGGCCCATCACCAGGCTGATTTGCGGCACCACGCCGCTGGCCATCGCGTTCTTCAGAAACACGTCGGCATAGCCGCCCAGGCTGGCCACGCCCTCCTGGATGCGCGCGCCGCCCGAGTCGTTGATGCCAATGACCGGTGCGCCCACTTTCATGGCCTGGTCCATGATTTTGCAAATTTTCTCGGCATGGGTTTCGCTGAGCGAACCGCCGAACACGGTGAAGTCCTGGCTGTAGACGAACACCAGGCGCCCGTTGACCATGCCGTAGCCCGTCACCACACCGTCGCCCGCAATCTTGCTGTCTTGCATGCCGAAGTCGGTGCAGCGGTGCTCGACAAACATGTCCCACTCTTCAAACGTGCCCTCGTCCAGCAGCAGCTCGATGCGCTCCCGGGCCGTCAGCTTGCCCTTGCTGTGCTGCGCGTCAATGCGCTTCTGGCCACCGCCCATGCGGGCTTGCTGGCGCTTGGCTTCTAGTTGTTCGAGGATGTGTTGCATTTTTATTGCTCCGTTTTTAATAGCTATTCACGCAGATGGTATATGCGCTAGCAGCAGATTTCGTGCTGCAGTCGAGGGGGCTAACCGCCCCGCCGCCACGTCGGCCAGCGTCTGCGCTAACTGGGCCTGCACCTGCGGGTTTTGGCGAAAAGCCTGCTTCAGCCCGGCGTCGATGCGCTCCCACATCCAGGCCAGCGCCTGCTGCTGGCGGCGGCTTTGCCACTGCCCGCTGGCGGTTTGACATTTTTGAAACTGCAAAGCTGCGGCCCAGAAGGCGTCCACCCCCTGCCCGGCCAGCGCACTCACCAACAGCGCCTGGGGCCGCCAGTGCGCGCCGTCGGAAGATGTGTCGTGGCGGTTAAACAGGCCCAGCAACTGCATGGCCGAGGTGATTTGCAGCTGCGCACGCTGGGCGGCCAGCGCGTCGATGTCGGCCTTGTTGATGGCGACCAGATCGGCCAGCTCCATCACGCCTTTTTTGATCGCCTGCAGGTCGTCGCCTGCGTTGGGCAGCTGCAGCAGCACAAACATGTCGGTCATGCCCGCCACCGCCGTCTCGCTCTGGCCCACGCCCACGGTTTCCACGATCACCACGCCATAACCCGCCGCCTCGCAGACCAGCATGGCCTCGCGGGTCTTCTCGGCCACCCCACCCAGCGTGCCGCTGCTCGGGCTGGGGCGGATATAGGCCTGCGGGTGTACCGACAGCTTTTCCATCCGCGTCTTGTCGCCCAGGATGGAGCCGCCCGACACGCTGGACGACGGGTCAATCGTCAGCACCGCCACCCGGTGGCCCAGGGCGATCAGGTGCAGGCCCAGCGCCTCGATCAACGTAGATTTGCCCACGCCTGGCACGCCGCTAATACCGAGGCGGAACGATTGGCCGGTGTGCGGCAGCAGCGCGGTCAACAATGCATCCGCCTGCGCACGGTGGTCGGCGCGGGTAGATTCGAGCAGGGTGATGGCTTTGGCGATGGCGCGGCGCTGGGCGGCGGGGTGGCCGCCTCGTACTGCGTCGAACAGCGCGGCAGGGCTCACTTCAGCGCAGCCTTGATCTGCGCCAGCACGTCCCGCGCGCTCACTGGTATCGGCGTGCCCGGCCCGTAAATACCCTTCACCCCTGCCGCGTACAGCATGTCGTAGTCCTGCCGGGGAATTACGCCGCCGACGAAGACGATGATGTCGTCCGCGCCCTGCTTTTTGAGCTCGGCGATGATGGCGGGGACCAGGGTTTTGTGGCCTGCGGCCAGGGTGGAGACCCCCACGGCGTGCACGTCGTTTTCAATCGCCTGGCGGGCGCATTCTTCGGGGGTTTGGAACAGCGGGCCGATGTCTACGTCAAAGCCCAGGTCGGCAAACGCCGTGGCCACTACCTTGGCGCCCCGGTCGTGGCCGTCTTGGCCGAGTTTGCTGACCATCACCCGGGGGCGGCGGCCAAACTCCACGGCAAAGGCGCTGATGTCGGCCTTCAAGGCGTTCCAGAATTCCATGCTGTCCCCTTCAACAGATGCGTCGCCATACGCCGCTGCGTACACGCCGGTGACCTTGTGGGTGTCGGCCCGGTGGCGACCATAGACGGCTTCCAGCGCGTCGCTGACCTCGCCCACGGTGGCGCGGGCGCGAATGGCCTGGATGGACAAATCCAACAGGTTGCCGGAATCATGCCCTGCTGCAAAAGTGATAGCTGCCAGCGCACGTTCTACCTGCGCAGAGTCGCGTTTTTGCTTGATAACTTTGAGCCGGGCAATTTGCCCGTCGCGCACGGCTACGTTGTCAATATCACGGCTCTCGATGGCGTCTTCGCTCTGCAATTTGTACTTGTTGACGCCGACGATCACATCCTTGCCGCTGTCGATGCGGGCCTGCTTGTCGGCGGCGGCGGCTTCGATCTTCAGCTTGGCCCAGCCGCTGGCCACGGCCTTGACCATGCCGCCCAGGGTGTCCACTTCTTCGATGATCTTCCAGGCGGCGTCGGCCATGTCCTGGGTCAGCTTTTCCATCATGTAGCTGCCCGCCCAGGGGTCGATCACGCTGGTGATGTGGGTTTCTTCCTGGAGGATGAGCTGGGTGTTGCGGGCGATGCGAGCGCTGAATTCGGTCGGCAGGGCGATGGCTTCGTCGAAGCTGTTGGTGTGCAGGCTTTGGGTGCCGCCAAACACCGCCGCCATCGCCTCGATGGTGGTGCGCACCACGTTGTTGTACGGATCTTGCTCGGTCAGGCTCCAGCCGCTGGTTTGGCAATGGGTGCGCAGCATCAGGCTCTTGGGGTTCTTGGCGTCGAAGCCTTGCATGATGCGGCACCACAGCAGGCGGGCGGCACGCATCTTGGCCACTTCGAGGTAGAAGTTCATGCCCACGGCCCAAAAGAAGCTCAGGCGGCCCGCGAAGGCATCCACGTCCAGGCCCTTGGCCAGCGCGGTTTTGACATATTCCTTGCCGTCGGCCAGGGTGAAGGCCAGCTCCAGCGCCTGGTTGGCCCCGGCTTCTTGCATGTGGTAACCCGAGATGCTGATCGAGTTGAACTTGGGGCAGTGCTCGGCTGTGTAGGCAATGATGTCGCCAATGATGCGCATGCTGGGCGCGGGCGGGTAGATGTAGGTGTTGCGCACCATGAACTCTTTGAGCACGTCGTTCTGGATGGTGCCGCTAAGCTGGTCCTGGCTTACACCCTGCTCTTCGGCGGCCACCACGTAGCCCGCCAGTACCGGCAGCACCGCGCCGTTCATGGTCATGGACACACTGACCTTGTCCAG
>CANFZJ010000310.1 GCA_947451445.1 Comamonadaceae bacterium | reverse complement strand
CTCGGCGCCGATGGTGCCGCAGTAGGTTTCACGCAAAGCGTTCATCAGGTCGCGCAGCGACATGGTTTCTTTGCCGAAGAACGTGTTGCTGGTGTTGAACACGGTTTCCTGGTCGGCGTCGGTGAAGCCGTAGAACGCGGGGTCCAGTTCAGGGATTTTGTCGCGTTCGGTACGTTTCAGCGGATCCAAGTCGGCCCAGCGCACACCGACGTTGCGGTAGGCGGCGATCAGTTGCTGCACTGCGGTGCGCTTGCGGCCCATTTCGGAGTCAGCACTGGCAACGACGACTTTGGTTTGGCCCTTTTTGGCGCGTTCGGCAAAGGCGTTGATGACCGGCATGTGCGGCACGTCTTTGGCGTTGCTGCCATCCACAGCGGGAACGTGCTGCAGCGCATCAAAGTAATCGCGCCAGTTGTCAGGCACGCTACCAGGATTGGCTAGGTAACTTTCGTAGAGCTCTTCGACATAGGGCGCATTGCCGCCGAAGAGATAGGTGTTGCCTTGGTAGGCTTGGTACACCGTAGATGCTGATTCACTCATATTCCGCTGACCTCCGTTTCCCTGCAGGAAACATTAGCTGGTTAAAGCTGGGTTTAATTAACCTTCCGCGACACGGCTGAACCGGTTGGCGGATGCGACTGTGGCAGGAAGGGCCTAGTACGGGCAGGATTATCTACCCAATGCGGTGCAGACAATGCCGGGTTACACGCATGCAACAGGCGGGCGCTACTGTATTTGTAGCTACTCCCGCATATTCCACCTGCGCTAACAGCGCATTTTTATTTATTTCCCGGTGTGGTGCGGGGGAAACACTACTTGACCAGCGCCTGCACCGCTTTGAAATCCGCGTGCTCGGCAGACCGCAGCCACTCAAACAGCACCATCTCGGTAGTCACCAGCTCGGCACCGGCACCGGCCAGGCGGTCAAAGGCCGCGTCGCGGTTGCGTTCGGTGCGCGAGCTGCAGGCGTCGGTGACCACCCAGACGTCGAACTCGTCTTCCAGCAAATCCAACGCCGTCTGCAGCAGACAGATATGTGCCTCCAGCCCGGCGATGACGATGGTGCTGCGCTCGGGTTCGGCGTTTTGCGGCTTTTGCAGGTGTTTGGGCAGGCTGCGGGCATTGCCCTGCACCGGTTTGGCGGGCGGACGCAGCCACTCGCCCAGGCCTTCTTCCACCCCGCTGAAGTGCATTTTGCTCAGGGTGTTACGGCACAAGGCACGCAATTCGGCGGGGTTCTGGCCCAGCTTGGACGGGTTTTGCTCGGTGCCCCAGGCGGGCACGTCCAGCAACTGGGCGGCCTGGGCCAGGCGCAGCGCGTTGGCGACGACGGCGGCGTGGTCAAAAATGGCGGGGAGTAAGCGGTCTTGGTAATCGACCAGCACCAGCTGGGATTCGGAGGCGTCGAGCAACATGGGGTTCCTTGGGGCAAATCAGCCCCAGATTAAACCGCAGATGCCACCTCCCGCAGACGATGCCCCGTCAGCGATTGCAGCAAAGCCAGCCCCAGCGGCCAGTCGCCATGGCCAGAGGCAATATTGATATGCCCCGCGTCCTGCAAGCGCACCAGCTCGCTGCCCCAGGCGCGGGCGTAGGCCCCAGCCAGCCGCACCGGGCAATACGGGTCATTGCTGCTGGCCACCAGCACACTGCGGTACGGCAGCTTGGCATAGGGCACGGGCGCAAAGTCGCTCAACACCGCGCGCCGCTCCGGGTCCGCCGGGGCCACCAGCAATGCCCCCTGGATGCGTTCAGCCACTGCAGGCGGCAAATGGGTGGTGGCAATACAGCCCAGGCTGTGCGCCACCACCACCACGGGGCCGGGGCGGGCCAGGATGGCGTGGGTAATGGAGGCGACCCAGGCGGCGCGGGACGGGGTGATCCAGTCGTCCTGGTCTACCCGCTCCACCCCGGCAAACTGCTCGGCCCACAGACTTTGCCAATGGCCGGGGCCGGAGTTGCGCCAGCCGGGGATGATGAGGATGCGGGGCGTTGTCATGGCCGGGATTGTGGGGAAGGTTGCTACTTATTCAAACGACGGAATCGTGCTTTGTTTATGCGCATGAGCTAACAGCTAAAAAGTCTATGCCGGCGGCCCAGTGATTTATAAAAAAAGAGCTGCTTGCGCTTATTAGATAAGCACAAGCAGCTCTTATTTTTATAGCACTAACCGTTGCGTCGCGCAGAAGCCAGACGCTTCACCACCGCCACCATCTGGTCGATTTCAGTGAAGGTGTTGTAGAACGCCACCGAAGGCCGCACCGTGGTTTCCACACCCATGCGGCGCAGGATGGGTTGGGCGCAATGGTGGCCGGTGCGCACCGCAATGCCCTCTTCGTTCAACGCCTTGCCCACTTCTTCGGTGCTGTAGCCGGCCAACACGAATGACATCACGCTGGCCTTGTCCGCCGCCGTACCGATCAGGCGCACGCCGGGGATGGCCCCCAAGGCCTTCATGCCGTAGACCACCAGCTCGTGCTCGTAGCGGGCGATGTTCTCGATACCCACCTTGTTCACGTAGTCGATGGCTGCGCCTAGGCCCACCGCGTCGGCAATGTTGCCGGTGCCCGCCTCGAACTTGTTCGGGATGGGCTGGAACACGGTTTTCTCGAAGGTTACGTCGGCAATCATGTTGCCGCCGCCTTGCCACGGGGGCATGTCTTCCAGCACCTCGCGCTTGCCCCAGACCACGCCGATACCGGTGGGGCCAAAGACCTTGTGGCCCGAGAAAACGAAGAAGTCGGCCCCGATGTCTTGCACGTCCACCCGCATATGCGAGATGGATTGCGCGCCATCGACCAGCGCCTTGGCACCCGCGCGGTGGGCCAGTTCGACAATTTCCTTGACGGGAACCACCGTGCCCAGGGCGTTGGAGACCTGGGTGACGGCCACGATCTTGGTACGGTCGTTGAGCAGCTTGCGGTATTCGTCCAGCAGCACCTGGCCCGAATCGTCCACCGGGATCACGCGCAGTTTGGCCCCTTTGGCGGCCGCCAGCTGCTGCCAGGGCACGATGTTGGCGTGGTGCTCCAGGTGGGACACGATGATCTCGTCGCCCTCGCCCACGTGTTGGCCACCCCAGCTCTTGGCCACCAGGTTGATGGCCTCGGTGGTGCCGCGCACAAAGATCACCTCGTTGACATCCGGCGCGTTGATGAACTTGCGCACCCGCTCCCGCGCACCTTCGTAGGCATCGGTCGCGCGGGCGGCCAGGTCATGGGCGGCGCGGTGGATGTTGGAGTTTTCGTGCTCGTAGAAGTACGCAATGCGGTCGATCACCGACTGGGGCTTGTGCGTGGTGGCGGCGTTGTCGAACCACACCAGCGGCTTGCCGTGCACCTTTTCGGCAAGGATGGGGAAATCACGGCGCACGCCGTGCACGTCGAATGCAGGGTGGGCTCCGCCTTGGTAGGCAGGCACCTCACGCGCCCCCGGAGTCGCGGGCGTGACATGGCCATTGGGCAGCGTGACGGCATCCACAAAGTAGAACGCGGGCGTGCTTTTCGGCACAGGCGGAGCCTTGGGGACGCTGGCCGTGGGCACGGCGGGCGGCTGGAACGGCTGGCTGCTCAGGGCATCCAGGCTGGAGGGTGCGCCTTGCGGCGGCCCCAGCTTTTCGGCCACAAAGTAGAACGGCGAGCCAGAAGCTTCGGGCACGCCTTGCAGCACGCCGCCCACACGCGGGTCGTAGCCCGGCACGGCGCTGAGCAGCTTGTCGGGCACGCCATTGCCCGCCTGGGCCTCGGGCAGCAGCGCGGGGGCGCGGTTGCCCAGGTTCAACACCTGGCTGGGGGACGATGGCAGCAGGTTGGTGCCCGGAATCTGCCCCTGCGGAATCGGCGTGCCGGGCACGCCGGGGCCGAAGCCCGCCGGGCTGGACAGCGGCGAGCCGGGTGGCGCCATGTTGGCCGGAAACTGTGCGCCAGGCGCTGCCTGCCCTGGCAGGGCCTGGAACAGCGAACTGGCCATGGCCGCCAACGCCGCCGGGTCGGGCAAGCCCGCTGGCAAGTGGGGTTGTGGGATGTTGACCATGGCTTACTTGTAGGTGTCGGCGTAGTCGTGGTATTTGCCGATTTCCACGTCGTCCAGCACGGCCAGCGCGTCGGTGGTCAGCACCGCCAGCGAGCAGTACAGCGAGATCAGGTACGAGGCAATCGCCTGG
>CANFZJ010000309.1 GCA_947451445.1 Comamonadaceae bacterium | reverse complement strand
TGGCGATGCCCTGGTTCAGCGCGTCCAGCGGCGACTTCAGAACGATGGGTTGGCCACGCAGGCGGATATCGCCCTTCTCTGGCGTGTAGATGCCCGCAATGATCTTCATCAGGGTGGACTTGCCCGCGCCGTTTTCGCCCATCAGCGCATGCACAGTGCCCGCGCGCAGCTTGAGCTGCACATTGTTGAGTGCAACCACGCCCGGGAACATCTTCAGGATGCCCTGGATCTCCAGCAGTGGAGGGGCGGCAGCGTTGGACGCAGCGGCCGGGCGGTCCATGGTGGCGGTGTCTGACATTCTGCTAACTCGCTAAGGAATGGAAAAGGTGACGCTGCGCCGTCAACCCCGCGCTAGCGGGGTTCCAGTGAGCGTCGTACTGGATTCCCGCCTGAGCGGGAATGACGGGGACTTATTTGAATGCCTTGTCTGAGCGATCCAAAAACTAGTTCTTGCCGCTGTACTTGGCCAGGTTGGCAGGCGTCACCAGCTCAAACGGCACATTCACAAAACGGTCCACGGGCTGCTTTTTAGCCAGTTTGAGAGCGGCTTCCAGGGCACCACTGCCTTGGCCAGCGGCGTTCTGGAACACGGTGACCTTCAGGTCGCCGGCCTTCATGGACGCCAAGGCGTCAGGCGTCGCGTCGATACCGGCCACCAGGCTGGCAGCGGTCCACTTCTTCTGCGCCTTGATGGCGTTGATGGCACCGATGGCCATTTCGTCGTTGTTGGCAATCACGGCGTCAAACTTCACGCCGCTGGACAGCCAGTTGGTGGTGATGTCCTGGCCCTGGGTACGGTCCCACTTGCCTTCGCGCTTGTCCACAATCTTGATGCCGCTGCAGTCCTTGGTGGCCAGCACGTCTTCGATGTCTTTGGTACGGGTGCGGGCAGCTTCGTTGGACAGTTCGCCCATCAGCACCACCACGCTGCCCTGGCCCTTGAGCAGGCGACAGACTTCCTGGGTTTGCACGGTGCCGGAGACCTTTTCATCCGACGCGACAAACGCCACACCGGCTGGCAGTTTGTCCATATCCACCGGCTTGCGGTTCACGTAGACCAACGGAATCTTGGCGTCGGTCACCATTTTGGTGATCTTGGGAGTCACATCGGTGTCCACGGGGTTGACGATGATGGCGTCTACCTTTTGGGCGATCAGATTCTGGATCTGACTGAGCTGCTTGCCCACGTCGTTTTGCGCGTCTTCTACCTGCACCGTGGTGTTGGACTTTTTGCCCGCGTCCACCACGCCGTTTTTCAGGATCGTCAGAAAAGTATCCAGCTGGGCCATCGCCAAACCGACCTTCTCGGCATGGGCCGCCATGGGGACCAGCAGAGTGGTGGATACAGCGGCAGCGATAAGAAGCTTTTTCATTGTGATATGTCTCCAAAAGTTGGTAGAGAACGGCACTTGCAGCGCCAGTCCATGGTGTAAGCCAGAGCCCATCAAAACAGGCCAGACCACGATCCGTACTGTATTCCAAATTCCCAAAAATAGAAAATAATTTCCTAAGTGATTACACTAATGAAAATTTATTTCTTTATAATTTACAGTGCACTCCAGCCTGTACAAGCCACGACTTGCACCGACTAAGCCTTGCGCCCCACCGCAAGAAGCCACCACCCTATTGATGAAACCGACACCCGATGAGCAACCTGCATTTCCCCTCCGGTCGGCGTTTTGACCTGGCCTGCCTGGGCCGCCTGGCAGTTGACCTGTACGCCGAGCAATTTGGCAGCCGCCTGGAAGACGCCCGCAGCATGGCCATGTACCTGGGCGGCAGCTCGGGCAACCTGGCATTTGGTGTGGCCCGCCTGGGCCTCAAAAGCGCCATGCTGTCCCGCGTGGGCAATGAGCAAATGGGCCGCTTCCTGACCGAAACCTTGGCCGCCGAAGGCTGCGACACCAGCCAGGTACAGATCGACCCCGAACGCCTCACCGCCCTGGTGCTGCTGGGCCTGAAGGACCGAGACACCTTCCCGCTGCTGTTTGTGCGTGAAAACTGCGCCGACATGGCCGTCGAAGCAGATGAAATCCGCGAAGACTTCATCGCCCAATGCCGCTGCCTGGCCATCACCGGCACGCACTTGTCCACTCCCGGCACCCGCCGCGCCTCCCAGGCCGCGCTGGCTTATGCCAAGAAACATGGCGTGGTGACCGTGCTGGACATCGACTACCGCCCTGTGCTGTGGGGCCTGACCAGCCGTGGCGCAGGCGAAAACCGCTACGTGGCCGACGCCCATGTCACCGGCCAGCTGCAGGAAATGCTGCCCTCGTTCGACCTGCTGGTCGGTACGGAAGAAGAGTTCTTCATCGCCGGGGGTGTGGCCGACGACCTGATGGCCAGCCTGCGTGCGGTGCGTGCCCTCAGCGCCGCCACCCTGGTGGTCAAGCGCGGTGCGGCGGGTTGCAGCGTGATCGAAGGCGATATTCCTGCCACCATTGACGATGCCCCGACCTTCCAGGGCGAACGGGTCGAGGTGCTCAACGTGCTGGGCGCGGGCGACTCCTTTCTGTCCGGCCTGCTGGCCAGCCTGTTGCGTGGTAAAGACTGGGCCGAATCCACCCGCGTGGCCAATGCCTGCGGGGCCATCGTGGTGTCGCGCCACGCCTGCTCCGCCGCCATGGCCACCCCCGCCGAGCTGGACCACTGGTTTGGCGGCAGCCGCAACCCCAAGGTCGATGCCGACCAGCAACTGGCCCACCTGCACCGCGTAACCCAAGCCCGCCCGGATTGGAACGAGATGTGCGTGCTGGCCTTCGACCACCGCAGCCAGTTTTTCGACATGGTGCGCGAGGCCGGGGCCGACGAATCGTGCATTCCTGCCCTTAAAAAGCTGCTGGTCGAAACCGCCGAGCAGGTCGAACGCAGCCACAGCCTGCAAGGCCACGTGGGCGTGCTGATCGACGGCGGCGACTATGGCCGCGATGCCCTGGCCAGTGCCACCGGGCGCGGCTGGTGGGTGGGCCGCCCGATTGAGCTGCCCAGCTCGCGCCCGCTGCGCTTTGACGGCACCCGCTCGGTCGGCAGCGCACTCACCCACTGGCCTACCGAACAGGTGGTCAAGTGCCTGGTGCACTACCACCCCGACGACCACTACACCCTGCGCCTGGAGCAAGAGCAAAAAGTGCTGGAACTCTGGGAGGCCACCCGCGCCAGCGGCAACGAGCTGCTGCTGGAAATCATCTGCCCCCGCGCCATGACCCCCGCCGGTTCTGAGGATGCCGCCGTGCTGCGCGCGGTAAAGCGCTTCTACAACCTGGGTGTCAAGCCCGAATGGTGGAAACTGGCCCCCATGCAGCCCCCAGGCTGGACCGACCTGGCCGCCCTGGTGGCCGAGCGCGACCCGCACTGCCGTGGCGCGGTGATCCTGGGCCTGAACCAACCCCTGCAACTGCTGGCCGACAGCTTTGCCCAGGCCACCAACCCCATCGTCAAGGGCTTTATGGTGGGGCGCACACTGTGGGCCACACCATCGCTGCAATGGTTCAAGAATGAAATCGACGATGCGGCGTTTAAAAATGCCGTGGCACAGAACTTTGCCATCCTCGTAGACGCATGGCGCAACCGTAAATCTGCCCAATAAGTAAGCCGTATGAAAACCCACAAACTCACCATGGCCCAGGCGCTGGTCAAGCACCTGGCAGCCTTGCAGGTCGAAATGGCCGACGGCAGCATCCAGCCCTACTGCGCTGGCGTATTCACCATCTTCGGCCACGGCAATGTGGCTGGCATCGGCGAAGCGCTGTACGCCGAACGCGCCACGCTGCCTACCTACCGCGCCCACAACGAGCAGGGCATGGCCCACGCGGCCATCGCCTACGCCAAAGCCAATTTCCGGCAAAAAATCATGGCCGTGAGCACCAGCATTGGGCCGGGCGCTACTAATTTAGTCACCGCCGCCGCGGTGGCCCATGTGAACCGCCTGCCGGTGCTGCTGCTGCCAGGCGACACCTTTGCCTCCCGCGCGCCCGACCCGGTGCTGCAGCAGATCGAAAACTTTCAGCACGGCGACATGAACGCCAACGACAGCTTCCGCCCGGTGACCCGCTTCTTTGACCGCATCACCCGGCCCGAGCAAATCCTGACCGCCCTGCCCCGCGCCATCCAGGTGATGACCGACCCCGCCAGCTGCGGCCCGGTCTGCCTGGCGCTGCCGCAAGACGTGCAG
>CANFZJ010000308.1 GCA_947451445.1 Comamonadaceae bacterium | reverse complement strand
CGAGCCCGAGAACACCGGGCCGTAGACCGCAAAGGCGCCGTCGTCGATGGCCTTGGTGGTCAGGCCCTTGGCCACGCCGGGGTTGGACTGGGTGTCCGAGATCGAGTGCTCGATCTTTTTGCCCAGGATGCCGCCTTCGGCATTGATCTCTTTGACCGCCAGTTCCACGCCGTTCTTGAAGTTGGTGCCTGCCGTGGCACCGCCACCCGACAGCTCGACAATGTTGGCGATCTTGATGGTGGCTTGCGCGAATGCAGCAGCAGAAAAGGCTGTAGCGCCCGTAGCGATTGCACAGGCAGCTATTAATTTAAGAGCGAAGCGTTTGTTGTTGTGGGGGGCGGTCATGGGCGGTCTCCTGGTTGTAAAAAGTACATGTTACGGGGTGTTTCCGCTCTTTTTCTGCAATGGGGCGGTACCGGGCCAGGGCTTTACCCTGGTCGATTCGGACTGAAATGTAGATGCTGGCTGTAGATAGTTGCATCCTGCGGACCCCTGTGGTGCGCGATTAACGAACGGTAAAGTACGATAATCGACTGAAACAAGGGTTTACATAGGAGCACCTACCCCGTGAACGAACACCCATTGGACCGCCGCGACTGGATCGCCGGGCTGGAAAAAGGCCTGGCGCTGCTGGAGGTGTTTGACGACGCCAACCCGCGTATGACCGCCACCCAGGCTGCGCAGCACTGCGGGCTGACGCGCACTGCCGCCCGCCGCTACCTGCTCACCCTGGCCCATCTGGGCTATGTGGCGACCGATGGCAAGGCCTTCTGGCTGACGCCCCGGGTGCTGCGGTTGGGGCAGTGCTACCTGGACTCGGCGCGGTTGCCGCGCATCGTGCAGCCGTTTTTGCAACGCGTGACCGCCGGGACGATGGAGCTGGCATTCTTGAGCGTGCTGGACGGCAATGACATCATCTACATCGCCCGCAACGGCCCCACCCGCGCCATGAACACCGGCTACGTGCTGGGCTCCCGGGTGCAGGCCCAGGTCACGGCGGCCGGCATGCTGATGCTGGCGCAGCGCAAGATGGATGAGCTGGAGCACTGGCTGGCGCAGCACGAGCTCAAAACCTACACCTCGCATTCCATCAGCAGCAAAGAGCAGCTGCGCACCGCACTGGTCCACATCCGGCTGCAGGGCTGGGCGCTGTCCGAGCAGCAGCTGGAGCTGAACTCGCGCGGTATTGCGGTGCCTTTGCGCAACCGCAATGGCGACGCGGTAGCCGCGCTCAGTGTCACCATGCCCATGGGCCACGAGTCCAGTGAAGACGCCGTCGCCCGCGTGCTGCCGGTGCTGCGCGAAACAGCGCAGGCGATGCGCAATTTGATTTAAAAATATGTTTCAGATGGTTACACTCCGCAAACATTTCGGAGTTGTCACCATGGCATTTTTCTCGCATATGAAAGTCGTCACACGCTTGGGACTGGGCTTTGCCCTGGTGTTGGGCTTGCTGGTGTTGGTGGCTTCTGTGGCGATAGCGCGCCTGGGCGAGTTGGGGCAAATCAACCAGCGCGAGATCAGCGAGGGGCTGGTCAAAAGCTCTGCTGCCGACGCCGTTAACGCCACCACCAAGGCCAATGCGCGCCGCACGATGGAGCTGTTCTTTGTCTCCAGTCCTGCGCAGGCCGCAACGACCCGCCAATTCATCGCAGCTAACAAAAAGACCATTACCGAAGCCTTGCAAACCCTGACCCAGCTGGAGCAGTCCGACGAAGGCAAGCGCCTGCTGGCCAACATCATGCAGACCCGTGCCAGCTTTGTGGCGTCGTTTGCCAAAGTGGACGAGCTGTTGGCGCAGGACGACCGCGCAGCGGCATCCAGCATGCTGATGGAACAGACTCTGCCTACGCTGGACGCTCTGCAGACCCAGGTGGTGGCGATGGCTGATTTTCAAAAACAAGGCATGGTCCAGGACGCCGCCGACATCTCTGCCAGCATTGTCCGCACCCGCAGTCTGCTGATGGCCCTGTGCGTAGTGGCTGTGGTGCTGGGCAGCGGGTTGGCCTACGTGATTGGACAAAGCATCGTGCAGCCGCTGCGCGAAGCCTTGTTGATATCGGACACCGTCGCATCGGGCGATTTGAGCCAGGACTTCGAGAGTTCGCGTGGTGGTGAGTTTGGCAAGCTACTGAGCTCCATGGGCGACATGGAAGACACCCTGACCAACCTGGTGACCAACATCAAGGAGTCCACCGGGGCCATCCTGCTGGCCTCGCGCGAAATCGCTTCGGGCAATGCCGATTTGTCGCAACGCACCGAATTGCAGGCTTCGTCGCTGGAAGAAACCGCCTCCAGCATGGAGCAGTTGACCGCGACCGTACGCCAGAACGCCCAGCGCGAACAGGCGGCCAACGGGCTGGCCCTGAACGCGTCCAAAATCGCCCAGCGCGGCGGTGCGGCCGTGGGCGAAGTGGTGGAAACCATGGTCGCCATCAGTGGCAGTTCGAAAAAAATCGTGGACATCATTGCGGTCATCGAAGGCATTGCCTTTCAGACCAACATCCTGGCGCTGAATGCTGCTGTCGAGGCCGCCCGTGCCGGGGAACAGGGCCGGGGCTTTGCTGTGGTGGCCAGCGAGGTGCGCATCCTGGCGCAGCGCAGCGCCGACGCCGCCAAGGAAATTCGCGGCCTGATTGGCGACTCTGTGCAGCAGGTCGAAAGCGGGGCGCAGCGGGTGGACCAGGCTGGCCGCACCATGCAAGAAATCGTGCAGGCGGTGGAGCAGGTGACCCAGGTGCTGGCCGAGATGGCGGTGGCGTCGGCCCAGCAAAGCGCGGGCATCGAGCATGTGAACCAGGCCGTGGTGCAGCTGGAGGCCGTGACCCAGCAAAACGCGTCACTGGTAGAGCAAACCTCTGCCGCCGCCGCGTCCATGGCCGGGCAGGTGGAGCAGCTGCAGGCAGCGGTAGATACGTTTAAGGTGTAACGCGCATACCGCGCCTGCTCTCGAGCGGGCTCTGCTGTTGGGTTCATAAAGATAAATATGGCTTGTTACTTCTTGTAACTTGGTGTGTTAATGTTCGCCGCCTTTCCTTGGCGACAACTGTTGAGACACCATGAAATCGATTCGACTGATCCTGACCCTTTTGATCGCGGCCGGTATTTTTGCCGCAGCTATTCTGACTGCGGCTTCGCTGTTCGGTAGCCACCGTAGCGCCGTGTCGGCACAACAAACCTTTGTCGCCAAAGACGTGACGGCGGACATCTTGCCGCCACCGCTGTACTTGATTGAGCTGCGCTTGGTGTTGTCGCAAGCATGGGAGGGCAGCATGCCCATCGCCCGTGCCCAAACCGAGGCCGCACGGCTGGAGAAAGAGTATTTGGAGCGGGTGCGGTACTGGAAGGAAAATCCACCGGAGGGCCTAGCGTCCAAGCTGCTGGGGGTGCAGCACGTGGCGGCGCTGCGTTTCATAGATGCCAGCCGGCTTGTTTTCAAGGCGATTGCAACCGATGACCATGCTGGCGCCGAAGCTGCGCTGAAGGCCGCAGACACCATTTACCTGGAGCACCGCGCCGCGGTGGACGACACCGTGGTGGCATCCACCGCCTTTGCCGACCGTTCTATGGCCAATTTCGCCAGCACCGGAGCCTGGGTACTGGGCTTGCAATGGATGGTGTTTGCCGTCGCATCCGTACTTTTGATCGCCATAGGCCTCTGGGCTCGGCGTAGCATCTGGGCGTCTACCGGCGGTGAGCCCGCCGAGGTTGCCGCCATCGCCAATGCCGTGGCAGAAGGTAATTTCACCCTCAACGTTCCGGTGCTGGCAGGCGACTCCACCAGCGTCATGGCGGCAATGGCTCGCTTGTGTGAGAACCTGTCGCAGGTGCTGGGCACGGTTGTTAGCAACAGCCGACAAATTGCGTCCGAGGCGCAGCAAATTGCCGCTGGCAGCTCGGACCTGAGCCAGCGTACCGAAAACCAGGCGGGTGATGTGCAGCGAACCGCTTCCGCGATGGAGGAAATCTCCAGCACCGTAGCCAACACCGCAAATGCCGCACGCAAAGCCACGGCTTTGGCCGCTTCTGCCTGCACGGTGGCGGTCCAGGGGGGTGAGGCTGTGGGTCGCGTCGTACACACCATGGGCGAGATCAGCGCCCACTCGCAGCGCATCGTGGACATCATCAGCGTCATTGAGGGGATCGCCTTTCAAACCAATATCCTGGCGCTGAACGCTGCTGTCGAGGCCGCCCGCGCCGGTGAACAAGGCCGGGGCTT